>JAIOPP010000101.1 GCA_021413845.1 Planctomycetia bacterium
GGAAAATCCTTTCCAAGCCGGTCGATCTCTCGCAGTTGGCCTCGACCTTGGACGAGGCTTTGCAACAGCCGCTCATTTTGGTTGTCGACGACGATCAAGACCTTTGCGCCAACCTGCGAGACTTGATTCAGGAACGGGGATATCGGGTCGCTCTCGCTGACGACATTCGATCGGCAATGGCTCGATTGGATGAAAACCGATTCGGGATCGTACTGCTCGACGTTCGCTTACCCGATGGCGACGGCAGGGAATTGCTGAATAGGATGCGGGACGCACGTTCGGAAGCGCGGGCGATTCTCATTACCGGGCAGTGTCTGGAGAGCGCCGACTTGCCCCTCGGAGATGCTCCATCCGATGCCGTGTGCTATAAGCCGCTCGATCTCCAGGTGCTTTTCTCGCTCATCGGCCGATTCACGCGTTAAGGACTAAACGCATCGGAACGGACGCCCGAATCTGGGATGTCAGTTGACTGTTTGGAATCGTTTTTGCTCATGGTCCTCACAGGAACAAGTGATACCTCCATTGAAGCGGAATCATGCCTGATACGCCCTCGTCCCCCACGCCTAGCTCACCCGTGGAAAGCATTGGCGATGCCGAACGCCTGTCGGAGCGACTCGCCTATCTTGGACTTTCCTCCGTTGATCAAGCGAGATTGCGCGAGCTCGCTCCCAAGTTCGAAGAGTTTTCGACGGCGTTGGTCGAAGCTTTCTATCGGCATCTATTTTCCTTTCCGGAGTCGGCCCGATTTCTCGGCGACTCGCAGCTCGTCGACCGCCTCAAGCAGGCCCAAATCGTACACTTCGTTTCGCTGCTGCAGGCCGATTGGGGGCCGGAATACGTCGAGCGACGTCGCCGCGTCGGACAAGCTCACGCCGGCGTCGGAATCGATCCGGAGCTGTTCTTGGGAGCGTACAATCAATACGTGCAGCAATCGTTCGTCCGCTATCTGACGGCCGACGGAGCGACCATGCCGCCGCAGGTAGACGGCTTGTTGTCGCTGTTAAAGGTCGTCTTTCTCGATCTCGGGCTCACGCTCGATTCGTACTTCACGCGTGCCACGCAGACGATGCAGCATGCGCTGGACATGTATTGGAAGGCCAATATCGAACTCCGGCAGTTCGCGCATCTCGCCTCACATGATCTCAAGACGCCGCTGGCGACCGTGGCGAACTTCTGCGACGAAGCGCTCGACGAGTTCGGCGAGCAAATGCCGAGCGAAGCGAAGCAACTCATCGAATCGGCTAGAACCCGCACGTTTCGGATGAGCACGATGATCGACGAACTGCTCTCGGCGGTCACATCATTCGATCTTTCGGCGCAGCTACAGGAGGTCTCGAGCCAAATCGCTCTCAACGAGGCGGTCGAACGACTGCGACCCGCGATTCAGGCGAAGCAAATCGTGCTGGAGACTCCTAAGTCATTGCCGATCGTCTGGGGTGACGCGGTCCGGTTGCGGGAATCGTTCTACAATCTGCTCTCGAATGCGGTGAAGTATCTCGAACGAGCTCCAGGACATATCAAAGTCTCGGTCGCACCGCATTCCGGAAGCTTCGAATTCATCTTCGCGGATGACGGGCCCGGCATTCCGCGCGAAGACTTGGAGCTGATCTTCGCGCCGTTTCGTCGCTCGACGAAGCATCGCAACCAGCCCGGCTCCGGTCTCGGCCTCTACTTCACGAAGACAATGATCGAACATCAGGAAGGCCGCGTTTGGGCGGAGTCGATCCCCGGCCAAGGAAGTTCGTTTCACATCGTTCTTCGGGCGCAACCTGCCAGTGAGACTTAATTCACCAGACTGCTGGGCCGCCGGCAATTGAGCCGGCTTCAACCGCAAATGAGCACGGTCCCGAGCATCGCGAGCGTCCCGAGAGCGACCACCGTGAAGATGATCGCCGAGACGATGCGAAGCGCCGCGGCGTCGTCGGCGTCCATATCCGACTCGCGCCGCGCGATGGTTTCCAGCTTCGCGACCGGCGTCTTAAGCGGGAGCGCGGCGGGAGCGAACGTGGCATCGTTGGGATATACGACGGTGGCCATGAGCGACGATTCCTATCTTGGATGGTTTCGGGAGCGCTTCGAATCGTCTCTTCGACTCGCGACGATTCCTTAAACGCAATCACGATGCCGAGGCCGATCAGGCACGTCACTATCTGCTGGTTGCTGCGCAGAAACCACATCCGCCGCAATCAGTTAGAGCGAGATCGAACTTCCGCTCCGAGCTTGGCGGCAGTCGAACGAGGCGTGCGGCCGGCGCGCCCGATCGTCGCACGTGTGCCGCGGCGTCACACCGAAGCTCAATTTGACGTGACCGCAACATCGTTACGAAGCGCGATCTGTTACCGGGGCTTCGGAGCCGTCGGCCGAGAGGCCGTAACGCTCCAGCAGCCGATAGAGGCTGCGTCGGTTCACGCCGAGCGCGCGGGCGGCTCGGGCCTTATTGCCGCGCTCGCGGCGCAGAATCTCGACGACGTGGGCCCGCTCGATCGACGCCAGTGACGCATCGGAGGGATCGGAAGCGGAGCCCGATGCGGCCGTCGCCGACGGCGCGGCCGGCTGCGGCCCCAGGACGACCTCGCGCGGCAAGTCCTTCAGATGCACGGTGCGGCCGTCGGCAAGAATCTTGGCGCGGTCGATCGCATTGATGAGCTGCCGGATATTGCCCGGCCAGGTGTAGCGCTCGATCGCCGCGAGCGCCTCGGGCTCGATCAGCCACTCACTACCGAGAAACTTACGGACCAAAAGGGCGACGTCGCCGTTCCGCTCGCGCAGCGGCGGCAGTTGCAGCGACATCACGTTGATCCGGTAATAAAGGTCTTCGCGAAACCGTCCGGCCTTGACCTCCGCAGCCATGTCCCGATTCGTCGCCGCCACGATGCGCACGTCGACGCGTCGCTCCTTGACCGACCCGATGCGACGCATCGAACCGTCTTCCAACACGCGCAGCAGCTTCGGCTGCAAGGAGCCCGGCATTTCGCCGATTTCATCGATGAAAAGGGTGCCGCCGTCGGCCATTTCGAACAAACCGGGCTTGCTCGCGATGGCGCCGGTGAACGAGCCTTTTTCGTGCCCGAACAACTCGCTTTCCAACAATGTTTCGGCCAGCGCGGCGCAGTTGATCACGACCAACGGCCTATCAGCGCGAAGGCTATGACGATGAAGCGCACGCGCAACGAGTTCCTTGCCGGTGCCGCTTTCGCCTTGGATGAGGATCGCTTTTTCGGTCGGTCCGGCGCGCTCGATGAGGTGGTACACCTCACGCATCGGCGCGGAGTTGCCGAGCATGTCGGGAGCAGACTGAACGCGAGACAACACTTGCTTCAGCTGTACGTTTTCCTTGGTAAGCTGCCGCCGTGCGACCGCTCGCTCGATGACGACTTCCAAATCGGCCAACGGACAAGGCTTCATCAAGTAGTCGAACGCTCCCAGCTTCATGCTCCGCACGGCCGTTTCGACGGTCCCTTGACCGGTCAGCAACACGACTTCGCAATCCGCCTGGATCGCCTTGAGCTTTTCCGTCAGGTCGACGCCGGACATGCCCGGCATCACCATATCGAGCAGTGCCACATCGAATTCGCGGCGCTGCACCGCTTCAAGCGCGGCCTCGCCGTTCGAAGCTTCTTGGATCCGGTAGCCGCGGCGACCGAGCCGCCGCACGACGGTACTCCGGTATTCGTCATCGTCGTCGACGATCAACAGGTCGATGGATTGCGGAGTTCGAGGTTCGGTCATGATGAAGTCAACATTTTGGTCGAGGGGGGCAGTTCGGACGACGTTTTGGACGGTCCGTTCCGACGCGGCAATAAGAACGGAGGTCGGTTGCTCGTAAAGCAACCGCCGTACCGGGAGCGAAGATCATCGATCTCCGCAGATTGTGAGGGGTTAAACACAATAGGTATGTGGAGCGGGTCGCTCGAAAGTGCGCGAAGTCGGGGCAGCATGTGCGAATACGCTCACTCGCCTATTGAGAACTCGTAGGCGGCTCGCTCAGACGCCTGAAATCCGGCCGCCATATTGCGGCCTTGAGAAAAACGACGTGGATGAACTCGTCCGGCATTCGATTCGCGTAAGAGATCGGCGAAATCAGTCAGTCTTACTCGAATGCCGAGGCCTACCCATGAAGACGCGCAAGATTCTCTTTCCCACCGACTTTTCGAGCAAAGGGGAAGCTGCCCTCGAATACGCGGCGGCATTGGCTCGCGAACGAAATGCCTTGCTGGTGATCGTGCACGTGCAAGAGCCGCCGGTAATGTATGGAGACGGTGCGTACTACTACGGGGCGCCGGAGCCGGACGCCGATGTGCTGCGGAACATGCTCCTGGCGGTGAAGCCGCACGACTCGGCCGTCGCTTGCGACTATCGTTTTGTGCAAGGCTTGCCGGCGCAGGCGATCCTGTCCGCCGCGAAGGAACAGGACGTCGACCTGATCGTCATGAGCAGTCACGGCCGGACCGGCCTGAGCCGACTCTTGATGGGAAGCGTCGCGGAAGAAGTCATGCGAGGCGCCGCGTGTCCGGTCATGGTCGTCAAACCGACCGCGAAGGTCGACGCGGCGGTCGCCGTGGGGCTCAAGCCATGAGCAACGGCCACTACGTCCACGAGGTGAATCCGTATTACTTACAAGCTCGGAGCGAACATCGCGATCTTCACGCTGCGATCGAGCGCATTCGCAGCAAGTTGGATGGGACGTGCGAAGTCGATGCGTCGGCGGCGAGTATCGCCGAAATAAGATTGCTCATCACCGACCTTCGTGATCGTCTTGCCTGCCATTTCCGGCAGGAAGAGAAAGGTGGTTACTTGGAAGAAGCGACGATCCGCCTTCCGCAAGTCGCTCCGCAGGCATCCGCTCTCCAACGCCAACACGAGGAATTGCTCGCCGCCGCCAACGCAATGCTCTATCACGCATACTCCGCCGACGCCGCTCCGTTGGTGTGGTCCGATTTGAAAGCTGACTACACCCGATTTTCTAAGCATGTCGAAGCCCACGAAGCGGCTGAGAATGCCCTGCTTTCCCGAGCCTTCAACGAAGATTCCGGCCTCGACGTGTGATCTGACACTCAACTCGCCCCCTGTTTTTCGACCTCAAGCCTCGAACATTCTTAGGAACACGCTATGAAACGCCGCATTCTGTTCGCCGTCGCCTTCGCCGCCCTCGGGTTGTCCGTCACGTCGGGTCGCTCCGCAGACCCGAACAAGGTCGCACCGTTCATGCGACTCAAGCTCGCGCATTCGGAGAAACTGCTGGAAGGGATCGCGCTGGCCGACTTCCCGTTAATCGAGAAGAGCGCGCAGGCTCTCAGCGTTCAGAGCCGCGACGAAATGTGGCAAGTGTTGCAGACTGCGGATTACCTGCAACACAGCATCGAGTTCCGCCGCTCCGCCGATCGGGTCGCCGCGGCCGCCAAGAAGAAGAATATCGACGCGGCGGCGTTCGCCTACGTCGGTCTCACGATGCAATGCGTCAATTGCCATAAGCACGTGCGCGACGTTCGCACGGCCGGCCTCGATGTGCCGGCTTCGATTCACTTGGGGCAACGATAGAACGCGGACGATCGTCTCGGGTACGAATTCATTTTCGGTTGTCAATTTCGAAGGAGCTCGTCATGGCTACGAATGCAGGTATTTGGGTTGATTCCGAGCATGCAGTGATCGTTTACTTAAACGATCCGGAACGCAAGATCGTAAAACTCAAGGCACCTCCCACCGTCAAAGCCGTTGCCAAGAAGGGCGCGGCGAAGCCCGCGTATACGAAAAACGATTTCGTCGCCGAGGACCGATTGGAACGGAAGTCGACGGCGGTACGCACGAACTTCTATCGGGAGCTGGAAAAGCAGTTGAGAAACGTTCGCCGGCTGCTGATTCTCGGTCCGGGTTCGGCGAAGAAGGAGTTCGCCACATATCTCGGCACCAAACGATCCACACCAGCCGTCGGTAAAGTCCAAGCCGCCGATAAGATGACCGACCGACAGCTTCGAGCGATCGTCGAAACCTACTTCGCATCCGGTGACTCGAAACAGTCGCGGACGCGAAAGAAGCGTACGACCAAATCTGCGTCCGTCGCATAAAGCCGCTGCCGTGGCGGCACGACGAATCCCGCAGCTCCATTCTTGAGAATGTCCGTTCACTGCGAATCGAGATGAACCGATGAAGGCTTTGATCTATCGCCGCAACGGTGATATTTGCTTCGAGGAAAGGCCTTTGCCGTCACTCCAAGCGCCGACCGATGCCATCGTGCGGCTTACGAAAACGACGATCTGCGGGACCGATCTGCACATCATCAAAGGCGATGTTCCCACGGTCTCTGCAGGCCGCATCCTCGGTCATGAAGGGACCGGAATCGTCGAACTTGTCGGATCCGGTGTGTCGACGGTGCAGATGGGAGACCGCGTGCTGATCTCGTGTATCACGTCGTGCGGCAAATGCTCGAACTGCAAACCGGGAATGTATTCCCATTGCTCCGACGGCGGTTGGGTGCTCGGGAATCGGATCGATGGGACGCAGGCGGAGTTCGTGCGGATTCCGCATGCCGACGGCAGCCTGCATCGCATCCCCAGGGGATACAACGAGGAGGCGGTCGTGATGCTGAGCGACATTCTGCCGACGAGCTACGAATGCGGTGTCTTGAACGGCCGGGTGCAGCCGGACGATTCGGTCGTGATCGTCGGCGGTGGGCCGATCGGACTCGCCACGCTGTTGACGGCGCAGTTTTATTCGCCGGCAACGATCGTCGTCGTCGATGTCGACAACGGCCGACTGGAAGTCGCTCGTAAGCTGGGAGCGAACGCGACGGTCAATGCCGGCGACGCAACGGCCGTCGATCAACTCATGAAACTCACCCAGGGCATCGGTTTCGACGTCGTCGTCGAGGCGGTTGGAATACCGGAAAGCTTCGACCTCTGTCAATCAGTCGTCGCGCCGGGCCGGCGGCTTGCGAACATCGGCGTTCACGGCAAGCCGTCATATGGTTTTCTCCTGCAAATGCAGCTGGGGGAATTGGTACTTTCGACGCCGTCCGCTACCGTTTTTTCATGCAACGGCCGACGTACGCGACCGGTTCGACTTTATGTTTCCGAAGTGCCTAAGGCCTTCAGCAACAGCGACCATCGGGCCATGAGCGCATGATGGGTTCGTTTGAGCGCCTCATGAACCTGCCGCTGCTCGGTCTGCTTCAGCGACTCGTTCTTGTGCTTGTTCGCGGTGCAACAAGCCGCCATAGAGGCTCCCTCTTGAACCAGTTCCGCGAGTTCGTGCTCCGCAGGGCCCTGTTCGTAGAGCCGAATCGCTGCAGCATGGGTCCTTAGGCGGCTCTCGTGAGCGTGTAACGCCTGTTCGACCTTCGCGACATCGCCGATCGCTTCGGCGATCTCCGCTTCCCATTCGCGCAGCTGGTCGTGCCACAACGCATTCTCCGATTTCCATTCGCGGTGGTCGTTGTGCATCGAGCTCATTTCGGTCGAGGACATGGGAGAGTTCCTTCGTCGCTGTTGTATGAGAAGCGTTTCGAACGACGTAAACGCATACGCCGAGCCGAAACGGTGAGACCGACGAGGGGGATGATTTCCGCGATTTCCCTCTATTTCCCTCTACTTCCCTCTACTTCCCGCTACGCGCGCTGTGCGAATTCGATGGTCGCTCGCGGCAAGTGTGCGATCCCGCACAGCGGTTTGGTTACCCTCAGTGCGTTACGCCATCGAAAATAAACTCGCTCCGATAGCGGGCTATCGCATCGATTTCTCGCGTCACTCCTGAAAGGCCGAGCTAAGCGGACGGACGATCACCGCGCGGCATTCTGTTTGCAATGGAAGGGCGAACTCCTCCTCTCCGTGTTTCGGAAGCTCAGCCATGAAAGTATTCTTCGCCGTCGACGGTTCCCGCGAATCCCTCAATGCCGTACGCCAGGTCGGACAGCTCCTCGCTCCCGCCGCCGACGCGGCGGCTATTTATTTTGCTCCGCCGGAGGTCATCTTTCGGCGCGGCGGCAACGTGCTCGCCCCGGTGACCGATGGCGTGGCCGTGGCCGTCGAACCGACCACCGCCGCAATGCAGCTTTCGGCCGACAAGAGTCTTCAGGAAGTTGCCGCGGCGGCGGTTGTGGAGACCGTCGTCAAGGAAGCTCGACGCCTCCTGCCCGAGCCCTTGGCTGCCGGTGCGAGGACCATTACGGCGCAACACACTCCGCGCGAGGGGATCCTAATCGAGTCCGAGAAGTGGGGAGCCGACCTCATCGTCGTCGGCGCTCGGGGTATGTCGGGTTTCGACACGGTCTTATTCGGGAGCGTCTCCCGAGCGGTCGTGCACGGTTCGCGCATCCCGGTGTTCGTGTCGCGAACCGATTCCGAGCACCGCGGCGATCGGCCGTTTCATGTGCTGTTCGCGTCCGATGGGTCCGTCTGCAGCGAAGCAGCTCTCGCCGCAGCGACCAAGTTGACACTGCCGCGCAATACGAAAGTGACAGCCGTGACGGCGATCGAAACCTTGCCGCCGGAAGTGCCCGAATGGATGGCTCAAGCCGGACGGAGCGCCGAAGCCGCGGAGATGATCGATCGCTGGACTCGCGAAACGGAGCGCGACAAGTACCGAGCCCACGAAGAGCTGGCAACGCTCATGACTAAGCAACTCCCGCCGTTCGCCGGAGCCGACGTCATCGTCGCCGAGGGACACTCCGCCGAGCAAATCCTCAAACTCCTGGCGGATCGCCGGATCGATCTCGTCGTTCTCGGCTCGCAGGGAAAAGGTTTTTTGAAACGGCTGTTCATCGGCAGCACGAGCGAGAAAGTGCTCACGCATGCTCCCTGCTCGGTCCTCGTCGCTCGTTGAAGCACGTGCGGCTTGGTCCGAGCCTGCCGTAGCATGCCGAATTAACTTAGCTGAGATCGGACCGCAAGTTCGGTCCCATGGTTGCAAGCGAAAGCAACATCGCACCTCGAACGTTACCCCGATTTGTAACGTTCGGGGGGTGCCCATTGATGGAGAACCGCATGAGCAGCGAGTCCAAACCAAGCGCCGTTCCTCTATTTCTCGCGCACGACGGACTTGCGAGCCTGATGCGCGAACTACAACGGCGCGGTTACACGGTCGTCGGGCCGACGATTCGTCAAGGCGCGATCGTATACGAACCATTAGCGTCGATCGATGATTTGCCGCGCGGCTGGACCGATCGGCAGGAAGCCGGAACGTATCGCCTCGAACGTCGTGCCGACGATCGCTATTTCGGCTACGTCATCGGTCCGCAATCTTGGAAACAATTCCTTTTTCCGCCGGTGGCCACGATTGCGACGGCCATGGCGACGGACTCGGGTTGGAGCGTTCAAGCCGCGGATTGTAGCGAGCCGCCGCGATTCGCTTTCCTCGGAATGCGGGCCTGCGAGCTCGCGGCCGTCGTCGTGCAAGATCGCGTGTTCCTGCAGAAAGATTACTCCGACCCAACATATCAGGCCCGGCGGGAGCAAGCCTTTTTCATTGCGGTGAACTGCACGCAAGCCGCGCCGACGTGCTTCTGCACTTCGATGAAGACCGGCCCGCGGTGTACCAAGGACTTCGACTTAGCTCTCACCGAACTCGATACCGGATTCATTCTGGAAATCGGCAGCGTGCGCGGCAGCGAACTCGCTTCGACGTTGCAACTCCGATCGGCGACGGCAACCGAACTTTCCGACGCCGACAACGGAAGAAGCCGTGCCGTCACGGAACAAACGCGCTCGCTTCCGGTCGATGAGGTGCGCGACGTACTGATGAAGAATCTGCATCATCCGCAGTGGGCCGATGTCGCCGAGCGCTGCCTGTCATGTACCAACTGCACGATGGTCTGCCCGACATGCTTTTGCAGCTCCGTTCACGAGGTTTCGGATCTCGATGTCACGCAAGTCGAGCGACGTCGAACTTGGGACTCCTGCTTCAACTTCGACTTCAGTTACATGAACGGCGGGGTCGTTCGCAACACCGTGAGCTCCCGCTATCGTCAGTGGTTGACGCATAAACTGGCGACTTGGCACGACCAGTTCGGATCCTCCGGCTGCGTCGGTTGCGGACGATGCATCACCTGGTGCCCGGTCGGCATCGATCTGACTGCGGAAGTCGCCGCGATTCAAGGGAACGCGTCGTGAATCACTCTCAAACTCCGAGCCCGCCGAGCCGCGCGATGAACCCTTGGGGGGCTCATTCCGCCGAGATTGTCGCCATCGACGCCGAATCGCCCGGCGTCGCGACTTATCATGTGCGACTGACTGAGAGGTCCGTCCGCGAAACGTACTCTTGCGCGCCGGGCCGATTCAACATGCTCTATCTTCCGGGCGTGGGAGAAGCCGCGATCAGCGTCAGCGGGCGCGATTCAGCCGCCGAGACTTGGCTTCACACGATTCGGACCGCAGGGAGCGTCACGCAAACGCTGGCGGGTCTTGGAGTCGGCGGCAAGCTCGCGCTGCGCGGCCCCTTCGGGACCGCGTGGCCGACGGAACTTTTCGCCGGACGTGATATCGTGTTCGTGAGCGGCGGGATCGGTCTGGCTCCACTCCGCCCGGCGATCGAATGGGCGCTCGAGCATCGCAGGTCGATCGGACGAATTACGCTGCTTCACGGGGCTCGCAATCCTCAAACGATCCTGTACGCCGACCGCTTCGCCGAGTGGCGCCGCCGCGGCCTGCAGGTCGAGGTGACCGTCGATCGAGGGGATCCCGGTTGGCTCGGACCGGTCGGAGTCGTTACGTTGTTGGTGGATCGCCATCGACCCGTCGATCCCGGCAAGACGCTGTTGCTGACATGCGGACCCGACATCATGATGCGGTATGTAGCGACAAGCGCACTGGCTCGAGGTCTGGAACCGACGCAACTCTGGTTGTCGCTGGAACGTAACATGCAATGCGCGGTCGGGTTCTGCGGTCATTGCCAACTCGGACCGGCCTTCATTTGTAAAGACGGCCCGATCATCCGCTACGATCGAGTCTCCTCCTATCTCGACGTGGAGGGACTCTAATGGCTCGACCGCGCCTGGCCGTCTTCAAGTTCGCGAGTTGCGACGGCTGCCAATTAACTCTGCTGGATTGCGAAGACGAGTTGCTTGCCATCGGCGAGAAGGTCGACATCGTGCATTTTCTCGAAGCGAGCGATCGTGCCGAATCCGGCCCTTACGATATCGCACTCGTCGAAGGCTCGATCACGACGGCGCACGACGCCGAGCGCATTCAAGAGGTGCGGCGGCAAACGAAGTTTCTCGTCACGATCGGCGCGTGCGCCACATCCGGCGGCATTCAAGCGCTGCGCAACTGGGGTGATCACGCCGACTTCCTCCGGGCCGTCTATGCCTCGCCGCAGTACATCGATTCGCTGGCGACTTCGACGGCGATCGCCGAGCATGTGCCGGTCGATTTCGAACTGCGCGGTTGTCCGATCGACAAGCGGCAGCTGATCGAGGTGATCCGGTCGCTCGCGACCGGGCGTCGTCCCCGTACGCCGTCGCACTCCGTTTGCCTCGACTGCAAACTGCGCGGCAACGTTTGCATTACGGTGGCGCAGGGAGTCCCTTGCCTGGGCCCGGTCACGCAGTCGGGGTGCGGTGCGATTTGCCCGGCCTACGATCGGGGCTGCTACGGCTGCTTCGGACCTGCGGCGCAGCCGAACGTCGTCAGCCTCACGACGCAGTTTCAACGAGCCGGGACCGCGGTTCCCGAACTCGTGCGCGGCCTGCGCCTCTTCAACGCCGCCGCTCCGGAGTTTCGACGGGAGAGCGATCGTCTGGATTCGAGCGTGGAGCGGCAACCATGACCGACCAAAAACGAACGATCCGCGTCGAGGCCTTATCGCGCGTCGAAGGAGAGGGAGGCCTGACGATTCATCTCCGCGACGGCACGGTCGATGCCGTGGAGCTGCGGATCTATGAGCCGCCGCGATTCTTCGAAGCCTTTCTGCGCGGCCGCGCGCCGGAGGAAGTGCCCGACATCGTCGCGCGAATCTGCGGGATCTGTCCAGTCGCCTATCAAATGAGTGCGGTTCAAGCACTCGAACGGGCCTGCGGAGTCGAGATCACGCCCGAGATTCGTCTACTCCGGAAGCTGTTATATTGCGGCGAATGGATCGAGAGCCATAGTCTGCACATGCACTTGCTGCATGCCCCCGACTTCTTGAAGTGCGAAAGTGGTTTGAAGGCGGCCGAGACGCATCCCGATGAGATTCGCCGCGGCTTGCGGCTGAAGAAATACGGCAACGAACTGCTCGAGGTTCTCGGCGGCCGGGCCATTCACCCGGTCAACGTTGCGCTCGGGGGCTTCTATCGTGCGCCGCGGAGCGAAGAATTGGCACGCCTGGTCCCTTGCTTCGAATGGGGTCTTCAAGCGGCGATCGAGACCGTCCGCTGGGTGGCTGGCTTTTCGTTTCCCGATTTCGAAACCGACTACGATTTCGTCGCCCTCACGCATCCCGACGAATACGCGATGAACGAAGGGACGATCGAGTCGAGTCGCGGCGGGTCGTGGAGCGCCGATACGTTCGAAACGGCGTTCGAAGAGCGGCAAGTTCCGCACTCGACCGCGCTGCAATGCGTCCGCCGTTCCACGAACGAAAGTTATCTCGTCGGTCCGTTGGCGCGCTTCAATCTGAGCTTCGATCGGCTGTCGGAGGCGGCCCGCCGCACGGCCGGCGAAATCGGTTTCGCACCGCCGTGCCGTAATCCGTTTCGAAGCATCATTGCGCGAGGCTTGGAAGTCGTTCACGCCTACGAGGTCGCGCTGACGATCTTGCGTTCTTATCGCGAACCGTCGGGCTGTCGCGTCGAAGTGCGTCCAGGTCTCGGCGAAGGGTGCGGCGCGACCGAGGCCCCGCGCGGACTCCTCTATCACCGTTACCGAATCGATGCCGCCGGGCTTGTTGCCGAAGCGAAGATCGTACCGCCGACTTCGCAAAATCAAGGGGGCATCGAACGAGATCTCACCGCTTGGCTGCCGCGCGTACTTCACGAACCTGACGACGAGATCGCTCATTCGTGCGAGCGCGTCATTCGGAGTTACGATCCTTGCATCAGTTGCGCGACGCACTTTCTCCGAGTCGACTGGGATCGCCGATGAACGACCCGAACGAAACGTTGATCGCCGGCATCGGGAGCGACTTCGGCGACGATCGACTCGGCTTCGTCGTGGTCAAGCGACTCGAGGGCTCGTTGCCGAGGTGCGTCTTGAAAGCGTTTCGTTCGCCGCTCGACGTGCTCGATCACTTGAACGAGTTCGCGGCGCTACATCTGATCGACGCCTATCGCGGTGCCGACGCGCCGGGAACGATAGTTCGCTTCGATTGGCCCAGCGCCGTGCTCCAGACCGTTCGCTTCAGCGGCACGCACGATTTCGATCTCATTTCCACGCTACGACTGGCCGAGAGTTTGCGGTTGCTCCCTTCGCGGGCGACGATCTGGAGCATCGCGTCGGCCGAGCCTGATTCGGATAGGCAGCCGACGTTGGAACTCTCACCTGCCGTCGCTGTTGCGACCGAACGTCTCGCCGAGCTGATCCGGAGCGAAATCGGGAGCCCCCGCGAGGCGATCAAACCGGTGATTCCACATGCATGAAGCGTCGTTGGTGAGTTCGCTGCTGCGGCAAGTCGACGATCTCGCGGTCGCCAACGGCGGTGGGCGAGTCGCCGAGATTCGCATCGAAGTCGGTCCCTTGTCGGGCGTGGAGCCGCTTCTCCTCAGGGAAGCCTTTCATCGCCTGCGCCCGAACACTTACTCCGGCACCGCGGAGTTGGTTGTGGAATTCGTTAAACTTACCTACCGTTGTCGAAGCTGCGGGCGTCGGCATGTCACCGACGAGTTGCGGTTCGCGTGCGAAGATTGCGGCGGCGGCGACGTAGAAATCTTGGCCGGCGACACGGTCGTTTTGCAATCCATTTCGCTCGAACAAACACCCGAGGAGTCGACGTCACCATGACCGCCACCCGCGTCATCACCGTCCGTCGCGATGTGCAGGCCGTCGCTCGCGGACTCGCAGCCGACTTTCGCCGCACGATGGCTGCCCGAGGCACGCTCGTCGTGAATCTCTTGTCGTCGCCGGGTTCGGGCAAGACGTCGCTCTTGGCGGCCACGGCCGATCATTTTCTCGGCAAGTACCGCTGCGCCGTTCTCGTCGGCGATATCGCGACCGATCGCGATGCTCAGCGGCTTGCCGACCATGTCCCCGTCGTACAACTGACGACCGGCGGGGCGTGTCATCTTGAGTTTCCGCTCATCGAACAAGGCTGGCAGGCCCTCGGCGAGCCGGCGGTCGATTTCTTGTTCTTGGAGAATATCGGCAACTTAGTTTGTCCGGCGTCGCACGACCTCGGTGAATATCTTCGCGTGCTGCTGCTGAGTACAACCGAAGGGGATGATAAGCCGGCGAAGTATCCCAAGGCGTTTCGCACGAGCCATGCCGTGGTGATCAGTAAGACGGATCTGTTGCCCTACGTGCCGTTTAGCCTCGAACGGGCCGCCGAGGATGCGCGATCGATCCGCGCCGATCTCGCCGTCTTTCCGACGAGCACCCGCCCTCCGCACGGCCTGGATGATTGGTGCGATTATCTGATCTCCCAGCGATGTCGAATGTCGGCGGGAGAGCCATGTCAACCGAATCGCTGACTGCGGCGACCGATCAGAGTCGGAGGATTCGCGTTTTCGGACGCGTCCAGGGGCTCGGTGTTCGTCCGGCGGCGGCGCGCTTAGCCGCCCGTCTGGGGCTCACCGGACGAGTCGCGAACACCTGCGACGGGCTGACCGTCGAACTGCAGGGAGCTCCCGAAGCGATCGAACGGTATCTCGCTGGTTTCATCGAAGCGTTGCCTCCCGGCGCGAAAGTGGAACGGATGGAAGTCGAAGCCGATCGACCGCGTCGCGACTTCTCGACATTTGAAATCGCGTCTCGAACGGAAGTCGGAGCCGGGATCGCCGCCGTCCCGATCGACCGCAACGTGTGCGCGACCTGTTTGACGGAAGTTCGCGATCCTACCGACCGGCGCGGCGGATATCCTTTCGCGAGTTGCACGGATTGCGGTCCCCGCTACTCCATCGTCGAGGCGATGCCTTACGATCGTGCGGCAACGACGATGCGACGGTTCATGATGTGTCGGACCTGCCGGCACGAATATCGTGCGGCCGACGATCGTCGCTTCCATGCGCAAACGAATGCGTGTCCGCAATGCGGCCCTCAGGCGCGGCTGACCGATGAGGAGGGCCGAACGACCATCGGCGGAGCAGCGATTGCGGCGGCCGCTTCGGCCCTGAGCCGCGGACGAATCGTCGCGCTTAAAGGACTCGGCGGCTATCAGTTGCTCGTCGACGCGACATCGCCCGCAGCCGTGCGGCGTTTGCGCGAGCGAAAGCGGAGACGGACGAAGCCGCTCGCGGTCCTCAGCGGATCTCTCGCCGAGGCGGAAACGCTCGGTGTGCTGACCGACACCGAGCGGCGATTGCTCGTCGATCCGGCAGGGCCGATCGTCATCGTACATCGGCGGGCCGAAGCTCGGTTGGCGGCCGAGGTCGCACCCGACTTTCAGTCGATCGGCCTGCTGCTTCCGACGACGCCGCTCCATGCCCTACTGTGCGATCAAGTCGCTCGGCCGTTGGTTTGCACGAGCGGAAACTCGGAAGGGGAACCGCTCGTTTACGACGAGACCAGGGCGGAGCGCGAACTTCGAGGCGTCGCCGATCTGTGGCTGCATCACGATCGGCCGATCGCCCGTCCGATCGACGATTCGGTCGTGCGCGTGATCGCCGGTGCGCCGTGTTTTCTCCGACTCGCGCGGGGCTTCGCGCCGTATGTGTTGCCGCCGTTTTCGCAGTCGATCGACTCGCCGATCATCGCTTTGGGCGGCGAACAGAAATCGGCGATCGCGCTCTGGAACGGTTCGCAAGCCGTTCTGGGATCGCACCTCGGCGACTTGACATCCGGCGCCGCATGCGAGCGTTGGTCCGCGCAACTGAACGAATTCGCTGCGCTCTACGGCGTGACGCGTGAATCCGCGGCCATCGTGCATGATCGGCATCCGGACTACTATACTTCTCGTTGCGCCGGGCAATATCGCAATCGCCTCAGCGTGCAACATCACCACGCCCACGTGGCGGCGGTGCTGCTGGAACACGGTGCGCTCGATCGCGAAGTCATCGGACTTGCTTGGGACGGCACCGGCTACGGGGACGACGGTACGGTCTGGGGCGGTGAGACGCTACGAGCCACTTCCCACGACTTTCAGCGCGTCGCACGGTTGCGATCCTTCGCCCTCTTGGGAGGCGAGCAAGCGATACGCGAGCCGTTTCGCGTTGCCCTGGCGCTCGTTTGTGACGCAATGGGACCGGATAAGGCGGCGAGACTTGCTTGGCCCGACGTCGTACCGAGCAAAGTCGAGGCGCTGATCGATCTCGCGATTCGCTCAAGACTCTTCCCCCGCACTTCGAGCATGGGACGCCTTTTCGATGGGGTCGCCGCGTTGGCGCTGGGGATCTCGCATAGCGGCGACGAAGGGCGTCCGGCGGTGCTGCTCGAGCAGGCTTGCGATCCTCGTGCGAAGGGCAGCTACGCATTTCAAGTCGATCACCGGTCCGGATTGATCGATTGGCGTCCGCTCCTGGTCGGCGTCGTCGAAGACGTGTTCCGTGGAGTCGGACCGGGAGTCATTGCGATGCGGTTCCATCGTGCCGTCGCCGACCTCGTCTTTTCCACGGCTGCGACATATGCCGATCTACCGCTGGTCACCTCCGGCGGCGTTTTTCAGAATGCCGTGCTCGGCGAGCTTCTCTCCGCGCGACTTTCACTACGTCCGGCCGGTTGGCTGCGCTCGCTCGTCGTTCCGCCGGGGGACGGCGGCTTAGCGGCCGGACAACTGGCCGTCGCGGCGGCCCGCCGCCTGCGTACGAAAGGAAAGGGCTAATCGATGTGTCTCGCCGTTCCAGGTCGATTGGAGGAGTGGACCGACCGCGACCCGTTATTGGCCCGCGGTTGGGTCGTGTTCGGCGGCGTACGACACGAATGCCATCTCGCCTGCGTGCCCGAGGCGGAAGTGGGCGACTATGTCCTGGTTCACGCCGGAATCGCGCTTAACCGCATCGATATCGTCGCGGCCGAGAAGCTCTTACGTGAACTGCGTGATGCCGGGGAAGAGTCACCGCCCTCGGCCGAGGACGAGATGCTATGAAATACCTTGATGAATTTCGTCATCCTGGCGCGACGGAGAGTTTGCTCGAGTCGATTCGCCGCCGCGTTACCAAGCGTTGGACGATCATGGAAGTCTGCGGCGGTCAGACGCACGGCCTACTTCGTTACGGGATCGACGAAGCGCTGGCCGATGCGGTCGAACTGATTCATGGACCCGGGTGCCCGGTCTGCGTCACCGGTGCCGAAGTCATCGATCGCGCCATTGAACTTGCGTCGATCCCGAACGTCTTGGTAACCACGTTCGGGGACATGCTTCGCGTGCCCGGCAGCCGAGAAAGCTTGGCCTCGGCGCGCGCCGCGGGTGCGCTAGTGCGCATGGTCTATTCTCCGCTCGATGCCGTGGCGCTCGCCGAAAAGCATCCGGAACTCGAGGTGGTGTTTTTCGCCGTCGGCTTCGAGACGACCGCTCCCGCGACGGCCCTAGCCGTTCTGCAAGCGAAGCGGCGCGGGATCGAGAATTTTTCCTTGCTGGTCGCGCATGTTCGCGTGCAGCCGGCGATGGAAGCGATCTTATGCGCTCCCGAGAATCGGGTGCAGGCATTCCTGGCGGCGGGCCATGTCTGCACTGTGGTGGGCTGCGAGTCCTACGAAGACCTTTGCCGGCGGTACGAAGTGCCGATCGTCGTAACCGGCTTCGAACCCACGGATCTCGCGACCGGGATCGCTGCCTGCGTCGAGCAATTGGAAACAAGTCGTCATGAAGTCGAGAATCGCTACGATCGGGTCGTTCAAGCCGAAGGAAACCTTCGTGCGCGGCAATTCGTCGAGGATGTATTCGAAGCCTGCGACCGAACCTGGCGCGGTCTGGGAGCGATGCCGCTCGGAGGACTCCGACTTCGTGAGAGCTGGCGTGATTACGACGCTGAACGACGGTTTACCGCGGGAGCTTTGCCGCAAGTCGTGAGCTCATGTCGCTGTCGAAGCGGCGAAGTGCTGAGCGGACGAATCAAGCCGCCGGAGTGTGCGGCATTCGGCGGCGAGTGTCGGCCGGAGCATCCGTTGGGAGCGCCGATGGTGTCCGGCGAAGGGGCCTGCGCCGCGTACTTTCAGTATCACCGGCCGGAGTTACGTTGCGAACCACGCGCCGTCGAGGGAAATGCTTAATGAACGACTCTTCATCATGGGCCTGCCCCGTGAAGCATGCCGCGGAGCCGCAGCGCGTGTCGTTAGCGCACGGCGAAGGAGGTTCGTCGATGCGCAGATTGCTGGAAGAGCACATCTTGCCTCGATTCGATCGCCTGTCCTCTTTGCCGCTCGACGACGCCGCCGTCCTACCGCAGATCGACGGTCGGCCCGTCCTCACGACCGATGCGTTCGTCGTTTCCCCCTTGTTCTTTCCCGGCGGCGACATCGGCACGCTCTCCGTTTACGGCACCGTAAACGATCTGGCGGTTCGCGGCGCCGAACCATTGTGGCTGACGCTGTCATTGATTTTGGAAGAAGGGTTTTCGCTCCAACTGCTCGACCGTGTGCTCGAGAGCGTCGCCGAGGCCGCCAGGCGGTGCCGCGTCTCGGTCGTCGCGGGGGACACGAAAGTCGTACCGCGCGGCGCAGTAGATCGACTGTTCGTTTCGACCACCGGGCTCGGCAGACTGATCGAACCCGGCCCGTCCGGTTCGGCAACGATCGAGGTCGGCGACGTGTTGCTCGTGAGCGGCCCTATCGGCAGGCACGGAATCGCGATCTTAGCCGCGCGGGAAGAGATGGCGTTCGAGCCGCCGCCCGAGAGCGACTGCGGTCCCCTGATCGAAGCAGTCGCTGCGCTGCGAACCGCGGGCGTTCGAGTTCGAGCTATGCGCGACGCAACCCGGGGAGGCGTGACGGCGGTCATGCACGAATGGGCACGCGACTGCGGCGGAACGCTGGTGATCGAAGAAGAGCGCGTGCCGATCTCGTCGGATGTGCGCGGAGTATGCGAATTGCTCGGGCTTGATCCGCTGAACGTGGCGAACGAGGGTACGATGGTCGTCGCCGTGCATCCGGACGATGCCGAGTCGGCGCGGAGCGCACTTCAATGCGTCTCCGTCTGTGCGCGAGCTGCAAGAATCGGCTTTGTCCGCGCCCGGGGGTTGCTTCCGGTCGTGGTCAAGCGGGGAATCGGAAGCGAGCGGCCGCTCCTCGAGCCCAGCGGTGCGCCGCTGCCCCGCATATGCTGAGGAAGATCTCCGGCCATGGGTGACCTTGCCGCTTCGGCCCCTTTCATCGACGTCCCTCACACGCTTTCGATCGAAGCGATCCTCGCGGTCGCGGCGACCGATCCGACGCAAGGGCTTTCGACGGCGGAGGCGACCTCACGACGCGCGCGCTGGGGCGCGAACGAACTGTCTGCGCCGAAGAGCGACCCGGCATGGCGCCGGTTTGCGGCGCAATTCCATCAGCTCGTCGTTTGGATCTTGATCGTCGCCGCTTTAATCGCCGGCGCGACGGGAGATTGGCTCGACACGGTCGCCATCCTGGCCATCGTGCTAATCAATGCCGCGCTCGGGTTCGCTCAAGAAGAACGAGCGGAGCGCGCATTGGAATCGCTCCAGCGGATGGCCGTACCGACGGCGCGCGCTCGCCGCGACGGCGAGATCCGTGTGTTGCCCGCCGCGGAGTTGGTCCCGGGCGATATCGTGTTACTGGAAGCCGGCGATGCGGTCCCCGCCGATTCTCGCCTCGTCGAAACATTCGCACTAACCGTGCAAGAGGCGACTCTGACCGGAGAGTCGGTTCCGTCTGAAAAGGACGCCCAAGCTTCGTCGTCGATCTCGGCCGCTTTCGCCGACCGAGCCAATATGGTCTATCTCGGCACCACGGTCGCCGCCGGAAAGGGTCTGGCCGTCGTGGTCGCGACCGGCCGGATGACGGAACTCGGTAAGATCGCCGGAATGTTGGCTCGGGAAAAACGGGAACCCACGCCGCTGCAGCGGCGAATGACCGACCTCGGGCGCATACTCGTCGTGGTCTGCTTGGGGATCGTCGCGCTGATCGCCGGCCTACTGCTCTGGCGCGGGCTTCCCCTCGAAGAGGTGCTGTTACCCGCCGTGAGTTTGGCGGTTGCCGCCGTTCCGGAAGGCTTGCCCGCCGTGGTCACGGTGGCGCTCGCGCTCGGTTTGCAGCGTCTGGTACGGAGAAATGCCTTGGTGAGGAAACTTCCCAGCGTCGAAACGTTGGGTTCGGTGACGGTCATCTGCAGCGACAAGACGGGTACGCTGACACGCAATGAGATGACGGTCCGCGAGTTGGCCGTCGGCGATCGTCGCTACGAGTTCAGCGGCACCGGTTACGCACCGGAAGGGAAGATTGCGACGAAGGAAGATACGGTCGGTGCGGCCCTGGACGACGACTCCGATCTGGATTGGGCCCTCTCGATCGGCCGCTATTGCAACAACGCGCAGCTCGTTCGGACCGAGGAGACCGGTCGCTGGTCCGTCGTCGGCGATCCGACGGAAGGAGCCTTAATCGTCGCGGCCATGAAAGGCGGCCCGAGGACGGAAGTCCGAAGCTTGCGGCTCGAACACGAGATTCCTTTCGACTCCAGCCGCAAGATCATGTCGACGATCCATCGCCGCGACGACGGGACTCGGGTGATGTTCATGAAAGGGGCGCCGGAAGCGGTGCTCGCTTTGTGCACGAAGGTGCGTATCCAAAGGAACGATCGGCCGTTGACGGACGACTTGCGAACGGCGATCTTGCGAAACAACGTCGAGATGGCCGGCCGCGCACTGCGCGTGCTCGGCTTGGCCTATCGCGACGAGCCGCCGGCCGCCGAGAAAAACACGCCGGAACGCGAGCTCACGTTCGTCGCCCTCGTCGGAATGATCGACCCGCCGCGCGAAGAGGTGCGGGCCGCGGTCGAGCGCTGTCGCGAAGCCGGAATCCAGCCGGTGATGATTACGGGCGATCATCCGGCGACGGCCCGAGCTATCGCCGTCGAGCTGGGGATTCTCGACGAGCGAGCTCCGGGCGTCTTGACGGGCGTCGAATTGGATACGATCGACGACGCGGGTCTCGAGCGCCGCGTGGTTTCGACGAGCGTCTACGCCCGAGTGACCGCGGAGCACAAGCTGCGCGTCGTCCACGCCTGGAGGCGTCGGAAACAAATCGTGGCGATGACCGGCGACGGCGTGAACGACGCCCCGGCCGTGAAAGCGGCCGACATCGGAATCGCCATGGGAATCACCGGCACCGACGTCACGAAAGGCGTCTCGGACATGGTATTGACCGACGACGACTTCACCTCGATCGTCAATGCCGTCGAAGAAGGACGCGGAATTCTCGATAACATCCGGAAGGTGATTCACTATCTGCTGGCCTGCAATGCGGGCGAAGTCTTGTTGATGCTGTTCGCGGCGCTCGTCGGCATTCCCGTCCCTTTGACGGCGTTACAGATCCTGTGGATCAATCTCATCACCGACGGCCTGCCGGCCCTGGCCCTGGCAGTCGAGGCGCCGGAGCCCGATCTCATGCGTCGCCGTCCGCGCGCGACCGAGGCGGCCTTAATCTCGTGGAAGCGTGGTCGCTTGATCTTCCTTCACGGGCTGCTCATCGCGGTCTGTGCGCTGGCGGCATTTCAGATCGCTTGGCACCGGCTGCCGGGCAATATCGACGTCGCTCGACTGGTCACGTTCTGCGTGACTGCGTTCGCTCAACTGTTCTTCGCTCTGAGCTGTCGCAGCGCGCGGCTGACTTGGCCGCAATTGGGACTGTTCACGAATCGGCCGCTGCTGGCGGCCTTGACGGTTTCGGCGTTGCTCCAGCTTGTCGCAACGGCGGTCATCGCACTGCGCAGCGATTCGCTGCAGGCATTGACCGATCCTTATATTTGGGTGCCGGCCACGCTGCTCGCGCTGTTCCCCGTCACGTGCTTCGAGGTCGGGAAGCTCGTCTTCGGCGCGAAACGGCGATCTTAGCGAGCTGCAAGCCGATATGGCTTCACATCCGATACCATGTGCGCGGGCGCCACGTCCGAGCCGTAATCAAGAACCTCTCGGGCCGGTCGCGTGATCCGATATTCCGCGTCTCTCGGCGGTTGTTGAGCATCGTCGTGAAGACGGACGTCGCGAGAGTCGGCTCCGGCTCGTATTAGACCATGGACCAAGCGGTGAATTCGCCATGCGTCGAAGAACAAGCGATCCATGACCGGGGCGTCGTCACATGCGCGGGACGAATCGCCTCTTTCCGCTCCGAACAAGAGACGCGAGGCAGCGGCGGTCGGGCGGCTTTCGGCTTCGCATTCCTTCTAGTGCGCGGCCGTGACGATGATGAATCAACCTAGTGTAACGGTCCATCGTCGACGAAACGGTCGTCTTCGGTTGTTTTTGACGGCACCAAACTTACGACTCGGTCACGGCGGGCTCGGCATACCGAGAGAAGTTCAAGATCAACGGATGCTCCAACTCATAATAATCGCGGTACAGCATCCGAATCGCTCGGCCGTGCATGTTCCCTTCGAAGATAATCTTCTCATTTTGTACGATCGTGGGATCGACGACCGTCTCGAGAGCGTAGCGAGATCCGAACGGAGATAACACGCCGCGCTCGCAGTCGGGACAACGTTCGGCGATCTCGTCTTCCGTGGCGAGCTTCACGCGAGCATCGCCGAACGCTTTGGACACGGCGTCCAAGTCGACGACATGCGTCGCAGGTAATACGGCGACTAAGTACTTAAAGCCGCCGTTGACATGAAGCAGAACCGTCTTAGCGACCAGCCGACCCGACACATTCAATTCGCGGGCGAGATGTTGAGCACCGTAAGTCGGCTCATGTAAGTACGCCTCGAAAGGAACGTTTTTCTCGTGGAGAAAGGTTTCCGTGTTCATGGCACGATCGCTCCCTGAGGTGGTCTTTCGCCGAACGGCGGCCGATAAGGAGGCTTACCGTCGTCGCCAGAGCAAGCCGACGAGAAATCCCGCACCCGCCGCCGCCGCGAGCGCCGAGACGGGTCGGTCGACGATACATTTCTCGAGGGCGCGTTCGAGCCCCCGGACTTTCGCACGTCGCTCGTCGCAGAACTGCGTGGCGGTTTCGCGAACTTCATGGAGCTTTTCTTGAGCGACCGCCGTCACGGAGCGGGCGAGCCCTTCGATGTCCCGTTGGAGATCGACGACATGTTGTTGCAGTTCGGCGGTCGCCGTGGAATTATCGGCGGACATGAGTCGTGCCTTTCAAAGTGTTATCGAAACGGTGCGTCTGAGGTTTTCACGAGTTTCGTACGATGACTCGCAATCAGCGGTCCGATTCCAGCGAATGCATCAGCATCGACAGTCGTGCCAAGAGCGTGTGATGCTTTCGCTTGAGCGACTCATGCATTTCCCATTGCTGGGCATGATCGTACGTTTCGACGCAATGCTCGCCGCCGGGCGCGGCTTTCGACGGAGTCGCGGCCTGAGCCGCCCGGACGAGGCGGCATTCGTGGTCATCGAGCCCCTGTTCGGCAAACCTGATCGAGCGGGCATGAACTTCCAACTTCGAAGCATGTTCTCGCAGGATCTGTGGAAGCCTCTCAAGCATCGGGCCGGCTTGTTTCAATTCAGTTTGCCAAACGGCGAGTTCATCGCGCCAAAAAGCATTGTCGGTCTTCCATTCCAAATGATCCCGATGCAACTCAAGATTCGTCGCCGCTGTCATCACAGGTCCTCCTCGGTCGGTGATCGATTAGCGGAACTCGTTCGAACTGAGTTCTATTCCGGTCCTAAGCGGGGACCATGACGGGCTTATTCGACGCCTTCACGGTCAGCACGGGGCATTTCGCGCGGCGAACGACCGCTTCGGCGACGCTCCCCATCAACAGGGCCGTGAGGCCGCGCCGACCATGCGTCCCCATCACGACGAGATCGACGTGCTCGCGCTCGGCGAAGCCGAGAATCGCATCCGCGGGAAGTCCAGGGAGGACGTGGTACTCGATCGGGACGCCCCGACTAACGGGAGCGAAGGCTCGCAGTCGACGAAGCGCCTCGTCCGGGCTCGGCTCGGGAACCGTGTAGAGGTATTCAGGACCGTTGACGGCGTTCCAAGGTTCTTCGACGTAGACGACGAAGAGTTTTCCGCCAGACCCGCGCGCCATGGTCGTCGCCGCGTCGAGCGCGGCTTCGCTACAGGGGGTGAAGTCGATCGGGACGAGAATCGTTTCGGCTTTCATCGGAATCCTCCTCGTCGCCACATTCATTGAGACTCAGGCACCGAAATGAGTAAAGCAATCTCCATGCCGCCGCGCGATCGAAGCCGATCGTGTCGATTTTGAGGGCCTCCGTGCTCAAAGCGCATTCCGTTCTCGCGTTTCCAACGCAGATTTTTATCCGAGATCCTGTGACGATGGACGCCGTTGCAAGCATTTCGCCGGCGAAGACGCATCCGTCGGACGGAGCGCTCCAGGGACTATCCGAGGAAGAGGCCCTGCGCAGATTTACGGAAACCGGACCGAACGACCTTGCGTCGGTCGCCGTTCCCAATGCCGTAATGGAACTCTTGCGGCTCTTTCTCAATCCGTTGGTGATCACGCTGCTGGTCGCGGCGATCGTCTCGGCGCTGCTCGGAGAAGTCGTCAGCGCGATAATCGTCGGGTCGATCGTACTGCTGGGGATCATGGTCAATGCCGTTCAAACGCATCGCGCGCAAAAAGCCGTCGATGCGCTACGCCGTCGAGTCGCCCCCACGGCGACCGTGGTTCGTGGC
>JAIOPP010000102.1 GCA_021413845.1 Planctomycetia bacterium
ATAGCTCGTTGGGCTATCGACCCCCGGCTCCCGAGGCCGTTCAAGCTTGGTCTTTTCGCTACGCTGCGCTCCGCGAAAAGACCAAGCTTGATTCTTGAAGAAACTAACGCAACACTTGGTATCACGCGTGGGGGCAGGTCAAATTCACCGAGCATGGTCACGCGCGAAAGATGGACCAGCTCACTGCGCTGCCGTTGTACTTCCAACTCGGCTTGCTTGCGCGCGGTGATGTCGAGCGAAACGCCGCGGATAAGAACCGGTTTGCCGTCGGCGTGGAATTCCACTTGCCCACGAGAGGCGATCCAGCGTTTGCGACCGTCCAGAAGTACGAGGCGATATTCTCTTTCATAGCTGCCTCCACCCGCGAGTGCCTTGGTCACGGCCTCGGCGACCGCTTCGCGATCCTCGGGATGCACCCGTTGTAAAAATCCGTTGAAGCCGATTCGCTCTGCTTTCGTGAAGCCGAGTAGCGCGCGCCAATTGTCGCTGGCCCAGATTTCATCTTGCACATGGTCGTAGTGCCAGACGCCGAGATTGGCAGCCTCGGCCGCGAGGGTCATCCGCTCCTCGCTCTCGCGCAAACCCGTTTCGCTCGCCTGCAATTCGCGAACGAGCTGCGTTGCTCGAAGCACTTCTCGGCTCAATTCAAAAGCCATCAGCAGGATGGTCCCCAGATACGCGAAGCTGATCATGTAAGGCGATTGGATCACTCGCCTCTCCACCAGCACCGAATGCACGGCCCCGGCCGTGACGAAAAAGATCATGCTGCCGCCGAGAAAGAAGGCCCTTCGGCGATCGCCCCGTCGCCACACTTCGACCGTGACATTGATCAGAAAAACTAATAGCGACAGGGAACTCAACTTAGCGACGATAGCCCAAGGGTGAATCGTACCCTCGGGCATGGAAATCGTTTCGCCTAGGAACTCAATGTAATGCAGCCCCGTGTAGACCTCGAAATTGATATTCGGGGTCGCTACGAAATTGAGCACGAGCGCCAGCGTGCGCATCCCGACCACGGTCCATGCCAACCAGGGCCGACCGGCGCGCAGATGCATCCGGGCAAACCAGACCACGGACACGATCAGCACCCATAAAGGGACGTGTGCCCACCGCATAACCGTGCCGTATTGCTCGATCGTCTCCGTGCGCATTAGCGTCAGTTCGCAGGCCGCAACGACAACCGCTCCGGCGGCGCTACATGAAAACAACAAATGTTCCCATTCGTTGCGCGATCTGAGCCAGACAAAGAAATGAATCCCAGCCAACGTGAGGCACACGGTGGCGTTCATCGTCCAGATGATGGTGATCCAGCTCATGTCTTCGATCTCGCTACCAAGCGCGCAATTCCAATCGGGAATGCAGTGATAGAGACTTATCCCCGAGCGGCAAACGCCCATTTATATCGGGCGAACGGAGGTTGAGCGATGATCGAATTACGAAGAAGCGTGGCTCCGATGCAGAACGGCCGCGGTGCCGAGGAATTCTGAGATAACGATGAACGCCTTCACCCCCCCAGCGCCATCGTGAGTCCGACCAGCACGCTTCCGAGCGCGACCATCGAGATGCCGACCAGTCCCGGCCGGCGATCGACGCACTCTCCATAGGCGTAGCCGGCGACGAACAGCATCAGGATGGCGATGCCGTTGGAGAATCGCAGAGCCGAGCCGACATCGTGCATGAATAAGAACGGAATCACCACAGGGAACGTGGAGAGGAAGACCAAGAGAAATACGCCGAGGGCGCCCAGCCAGTCGTCCTTGAGCAAGTACCTGCGGTCGGGCGGCTCCGGGAGTTGCTTGAGCCGCTGATGAATCGCTTCGAGTTCCGTCGGTTGCAGCACCGAGGCAACAACCGGTGGCAATTCCTCTGCGATGAGTCGCTGGGCCGTTTCCGGATCGGCCGCTCGGCGCACCGCGCGTAGGATCTTGAGGCCGCGTCCTTTCTCGGCGAGACTGCCCATCAGATACAGGATGCCGTCGATGATTCCCCAGACCGTATTGCACCCGAGCGCGCCGATTAGCATCGTGCGGATCTCGGCTCGATCCGCTTCCGCGACGCTCAGGGAGCCGGTAAACGTGAGCACCATGATCAGGCCGAAGAGCACCTCCGCGATACGCTCACTCGGATCGAGAACACGCGAGGAGTGCTTTTCAGAGTTGTCAGGCATGTTGGTCGTCGGTTCCGTGATCGGCTCGATTGCATCGGTGGTGACTCTCACTGCACCCGGGGCGGCAACAGGTACAACGTCATCGCAAAGATCAGGTAGACCATGAGCACAGCCACGCCGACGAACCACGCCGATCGTCCGGTGCTGGTAACGAGATTCGCCGTGAGCGTGGCGATAAGAATCATCACAACCGCACCCGGCCAGAATTGAAGCCCCATCGGCGCCGATCCGATCACATAACTCAGGAGCACCAACATCGGAGCGACGAAGAGTGCGATTTGCGAAGCGCTGCCGAGCGCGATCCCCACGCTCATGTCGAGGCGGTTCTTGCGTGCCGCGGAAAATGCCGAAGCCATCTCCGCCGCCGCCCCTACGAGCGCCACGACGATGAAGCCGACAAAAGCCGGCGACATCCCGAACTCTTCCGCCGCCTTCTGCACCGACTCGATGAACACCTCGCTCACCAGCGCCACCAACACCGTCACGCAGGCCAGCGTAGTCAGGGCCACGCCGAGCGGCCAATGCGTTTCGCCCTCCTCGGCGTGTTCGGCGCTCGCAAACATCTCGCGATGCGTCTTAAGCGAGAACAGCATGCTTAATCCGTACGTCGCAATGAGCAGTACCGCCAGCCCGACGCTCAATCTCTGAGTGAACCCCGCCCCCACGGCGTCGGCGGCCGAGAGCGCCGAAGGGATCAGCAATGCGATCGTCGCCAGAAACAGCAGTCCCGCTTGCACGCGGGCGTTAGTCCTGTTGTATTCTTGCACGTGATGCTTGAGCCCGCCGAGCAGGAACGAAGCTCCCAGCATAAAGAGCGTATTGGTGACGATCGCGCCGGCGATCGACGCCTTTACCAGCATATGTTCTCCGGCGCGCAAAGCGGCGAGCGCGATCACCAGTTCGGTGAGGTTGCCCAAGGTCGCGTTCAACAAGCCGCCGACCGCATCGCCCGTCTTCGCCGCTACGGATTCCGTTGCGTGGCTCAACAGCGCCGCCAACGGCACGATCGCCAAGACCGAGAGCACGAAGAGCAGCGTATGCGCCTCGGGCTTGAACTGCGCCGCGGCAAACACAACGGGCACGAACGCTAGCAGCCAGAGCAGCGGACTGCGGCGAATTTGTTCTAGGAGCGGTTTCATAGGTGATTTCGGCTTGGTTCCTGAACCCGATCGCATTCGCCGATCAAGCTAGCATATGCGTCCGGCCGATGATAACGATAACTGTTTCTTCGTAATAGCTGCGGCTCCGGTGAAGATTGCCTTCGATCGCTCACTCTAGTTAGACCGAGCAGAGCGCCGCATGCGACCGACTTTCTTTCGTCTCCGCTGCGCCGCTCGAAGCGTCGCCGCCCTGTTGATCGTCGCCGCGCTTGATTCCCTCGTTCAAGCTCAACTGCCGGCCGATCGATTTACAGGCTCAGATTCAACGGCAGAAGCAGCGCCGGGAGCTCCAAGCCCGCCGGAGTTCGGTGGGCCGCTCCGTGAGCGACCGAAGCTCACCGGCGACTGGCTCGGCGGGCGATCCCGCCTGAGAGATCGCGGCATCACGCTCGACGTCAGCAGTACGCAGTACTATCAGGGTGTCGCCGCCGGCGGGCGGGAACAGGCGTTTCAATTTGGCGGTCGCAACGACTACTTCCTAAATCTCGACGGAGAGAAGCTCGGGCTATGGACCGGCCTCTCCGTCGATCTTCATGGCGAAGCTCGCTATGGCGAGTCGGTGAACGCTCTCGCGGGGACGCTCCTGGCACCGAACTTCATGCTCTCGGTTCCGCTCGCCGACGGTTCGATCACTGCTCTGACCGGCGTGACGTTCACTCAGTATCTCACCGACGACTTCCTGGTGTACGGCGGGAAGGTCAACACCCAAGATGACACAGAGCAACCTCTGACCGGAGCCGGCAACCTCTCCGGCTTTCAAAACACCGCGATGCTCTACAATCCTGTCTATGCCCGCACCATTCCGTATTCGACTTATGGCGCAGGATTCACGTGCTTCCGCAACGAAGAGGCCCTGTTCTCGGCGTGTGTGTACGACACCAACGACACGCCGACGACGAGCGGGTTCGACACCTTCTTCAACAACGGGGCGACCGTCTATGCCGAGCTGAACTTCCCGACGACGTTCTTCGACCGCCCCGGCAACCACGGCCTTTCGGGTACGTACAGCAGCGGAAGATACTCGAACCTAACTCCCTCCGCATACCTCGATCCAATCGAGGGCTTCGTCGTCGTATCACCGACGAAAACCGGTTCGTGGTGCGTGGCCTACAACTTCGATCAGGCGCTGTATGTCTCGCCAGATGATCCGGAGCGAATGTGGGGCGTGTTCGGCAACTTCGGCATCGCAGACAAGAACCCCAGCCCGGTCCGCTGGTTCGCGAGCGTCGGGATCAGCGGAGCGAGCAGGATCACGGGACGAATAGGAGACACTTTCGGTGCCGCGTATTACTACCTCGGCGTCAGCGAACCGCTGAAGGATCTATTCCCGGTCCTCTTGCCGCTGCGCGACGAGCGCGGCGTCGAGTTCTACTACAACATGGCGTTGACGCCGTCGTGCCACATCACGCCGGACCTGCAAGTGATTACGCCGTTCCGCGAGCGAGCGGAGACATCACTCATCGTCGGCCTTCGTGCGCACCTCGACTTCTGAGTAGGCCCGAACCACTTAGGCGGCGTTCGCTCGCCGCACTTCGATCACGACTACGATCGGGCCGACAAGAAACGAACTCGCCCCGTCGTTAGCTCGTAAACGGCTCCCTGTAAACTGATCCGCTTTGCGTCGATCGCTTTCTTCGCTTCCGGCAGTCGAGCCAGCTGATCGATCGACCAACGGACGTTCGCTTCCACCGCGGCGTCGATCCGCTGTTCGGGCGTGTCGCCGAGTAAGGGTTTCGGGAGGCCTGGCTCGATGTATCCCACGAGGGCCTTGATGCCCGGCGCCTCGTTCGTAGGTCCTTGGAGCGCCGCCACCGCCGCGGTGACGGCCCCGCAGCCTTGGTGCCCGACGACGACGATCAGCGGCGTCGCCAAATGCGCGACGGCATACTCCAAGCTGCCGATGACGTCGGGTGCGATCACGTTCCCCGCGACCCGCACGACGAACAGATCGCCGAACCCTTGGTCGAATACCAGTTCGATCGGCACGCGCGAATCGCTACAGCCGAGGATCGTCGCGAACGGCTTCTGAGTGCCGACGAGGTGCTTGCGCCAGTCGGCGCTTTCATGGGCGTGGCGAGTCTTGCCGTCGGCGAAACGTCGATTCCCCTCCTTTAAACGACTCAACGCGTCGGCCGCCTCCTTGTGGATCGCCGGTCTTGGCACCGCGGGCTCAGCGGCGAACGACGATGCGGCGGCGGCGATACCGGCAATGGCCAGCAGTTGCCGGCGCGTCAAACTATCATCGCTCATGGTTGCTTAGGCTCCTCCAGTCGCACGAGCAGCACTTGCTGTGTCTGCCCGTCGGCGAAGTGAATCAGCGCCGAGCCCGTATCCTGAGTCAGGTTGCCGATGCCGGTCTCGATGATCGGCCGCGGCTTGCCCTTCGCGCTCCAAGCGGCGCGTTGACTGGCCTTGTCGATCATCCCTTCGAGCGTCTGCGTTTCTTTCGTGGCGTCGTTGTTGAGCGTACCGGAAATGATCCCCTCTTTGCTGACGGCCAGCTGCATGAACAAGGTCGGGTCGCTACCCGACTTCTGTCCGTCTTGGGTGACGGCGAACACACCCAACGGCAGCCACTCGGAATCTTCCGGCTTCGTTTGCGGAGCGCTCGCCGCAATGGCGTCGGCCTGCTGTGCATACTCCTCGGCTGTGGCGACTTGTTGACCGTTGCTATAGACGGCGTCGTCTTGGTAGTAGACGTCGCTCCCGTAGTCGTACGAAGCGGCCTCGCCGCCGCCGTAGCCGACCCAACCGGCGACGGCACTCCATGCCGCCCAGCGGTAAGGTCGATTGATCCTCCAGGCCGCCCAGTTTGGATGGTCCGACCAGAAGTCGAGCCGCGGATGATTTTCGTGGATCTGATCTCGCACCTCATCACGGCGCTGCTGGCGATTCTGCTGCCACTCTTGGCGATTCGCGATTCGATCCGGACGGCCGCCGGCACCGGGACGTTGGGCGATGCCGGGGAGCTGCCCGGCACCAGGACGATTAGCAATTCCGGGCCGATCACCAACGCCAGGCCGCTCACCGATACCAGGGCGATCTCCGATCCCGGGCCGATCTCCAACGCCGGGTCGATCGCCCAAGTTCGGGCGGCCGGCAGGGAGTGTCGAAGCATTACCGGGTCGGTTATCGCGGAAGAAGTCGGCAGCCGCTCCGCCGCCACCGCCGCCCGGTCGAGCACCGATGGCACCCGTCGAAGGACGCGGAAGATCGAGGAAGTTGTTCAACTGTCCTGCATTTGGTCGTCCGCCGCCGGCGATGCCCGCTCCTGGTCCTCCCGCACCGATGCCGCCGGGTCGCGGAGCCGGCCCCGGCCGATTCCCGCCGATCGCGCCGGTTCCCGGACGCGCGCCCGCACCGCTGCCGATCGCACCAGTCGAAGGTCTGTTCGCCCCTGGATTCGGTCGCGCACTACCGCCGCCGAGAGACGGTGAACGACCTGGGGCCGCCGCCGGCCGCGACATCGCCGCGCCACCGCCGGGCCGTGCTCCACCACCCCCGCCCCCCATGCTTGGTCGCGCGCCACCGCCACCGCCACCGCCTCCGGCACGCCCACCACCTCCTCCACCCCCGCGTCCACCGCCACCGCGACCATAGAGTTCTTGCCAGACTGGAATGTTCAAAGCGGCGGCGATGATCAAAAGCCAGGTGATACGTTTCATGGGAATGACTGCCTGTGTGTTGTGAATGATGTCGCGCTGCCGAGCTCGGCTCTACCTACGGACGACCCGCACTTCGTCGACGTTCGGCAAGAGTTCGCCCCCTGCCGTGCGCTCGACCGTTTGCCAAGTGAACGAATCGGCATCGACCGGCTTCATCACGTTCACCGCCGAAGCCTTCCGGCCGTCAGCGAGCACCCCTTTGTTGCGAATGAACCAACGATCTTCCTTAAAGGTCCAAGCGGCTTCCGCAAAGCCGCCGTCGGAGTCGAAGGTCCACGAGCGGATCGACTTCGTCGACGCATCCCAACCGATGATCTGCATGCCCGACAGGTCGATCCGATCTCCGACCTTGATCGAATACGACCGCGTCAGAAAATTCCGATTCTTCGTCCAACTACACACCGTCTCGATGCTCGCATTTTCATCGTCATCCTCCCAAGTGCCGACCATCCATTCGAGCACCTTCAGTTGCTCGTAGTGCGAAGGGGCTTCTTCTTCCTCGTCATTGTCGGTCACCCGATCCAGCAGCCAGCGGCCGTCGCGCTTGATGTAAACGGCCGTGTACTTCACTTCCTCGGGACCGTTCTTCGGCGAAAGAAACTTCGCCGTCCCGTACTCGATGGCCGCGTTCGGCGAGAGCAATCGGATGGAGTCCGTAGCGACATCGAGCTTCAAATCCGGCGACTCTTTGAAGATCGCCGCGAACTGTTCCGCGATCGCCGGACGACCGACGACTTCTTCGCCAGTCAGCCGATTCGTGTAGACCGCTTCCGGCGACCAGAGGTCGGCCAAGGCCTGGGCGTCGCGTTTACCGAACGCCTGCACATACACTTCGACCGTTTTGCGAATGGCGGCTTCATCCCCCTCGGGCGGAACCGGCTCTTGCCCGTCGACGCGAGTTGCGCTCGAACTCAGGAGTAGAAGCAAGCAGACAAAGACACGTTTCATTTCGGAAACTCCTGATTCAGAGAACAGGCGTTTGATTGCTAAATGTTGCAACAACCCTGGAAAGACTTCGCCACATGCGCAGCGGCGGGATGAAATGAGAACCTACGAGTGCCGGCGACGGACGTCATTTTGCCGCCGCCGTGCGATAGATCAAGAAGATTCTCGCGCGATTAAAACTCGACGTGATAGCGTTCGGTCATCTTGCGCCGAATGGCCGCCGTTTCGTCGTCGATCATCCGCATGATGTCGACATGCTCGAGATTCGCGGCGGACGCTTCCATCCGCCCCTGAATGCGAGCGGTGCTCTCCGCGGATCGGCCGTAGTAGTAATTGCCGGAGGTGTAAGTATTTCGTTCGTTGGCCGAGGCGCGAATCGAAGCTCCGCGCTGCTTGCCGGCAGTAATGCGCAGCGATTTCGCGACGCCCTGCGAATAGTCAAGCAACTCCGGGTCGACGTCGAGCAGCGGCAATTCGTCGATCTTGCGCGCTTGCCGATCGATCCACGTGCCGAAGGCGCCGGCTTTGAAGTTCAACGTCGGGAAGCGGATCTCGGTGATCAAGGCACTGACCTTCGCGAAGTGTTGTCGCGACTTCTGAGCTATCGCGCTCGTCTGTTTCGTGGACTGCGATGAGGTGTCGGGAGAACTCGCTAAGGGCTCGGCGGCGGGCAACGCCGGTTCGACGACGCTCAGGACCCGGCTCAATCCGACGGGTGTCAGGTTGCCGCCAAAAAACGCGGTGTGACCTTGGATGTCCAACGTCCAGGTTTGGAAGTCCTCGATCATCGCTCCACGCGCCGCCAAACGCTCCAGTAAAAACGGCTTCAGGACCTTGCTCAACGAGGACGGGTCACGGGTAAAATCGATGCGGATCATTCCCGTCGCTTGGTCGAGCACGCGCACGCCGAGCGCCATCCCTTCGATCGAAGCGATAATCTGCGCCGTGGCGTTCGCGTCGAGCTTGGCATCGCGGATCGTCGGGGAAGCACTCATCACGTGCTTGACGGAGTCGAGGTCCGCCGCATTGGCGAGGTCGAACCCGAGCATGATCTCCGTGCCGACGGTCTCCGGGAAGCTCGCGATCTTCATCAGGTACGGCGAGTCCAGCGGCTTCGATGCCGCACGACTCCAACCGGCCGCCTTCTGGCGATCCGCGGGTCCCAGAATTCCGAACGTCTGCGGAGCCAGTTTCAAGAGATAAGAATCGAAAGGAAGCAGTACACTCGCAACGGTTCCCAACTGCTCGCGCGGCCCCGTGATTCCCGTCGCGAAGGATTCCAAGGATTGATCGGACTTGGTTTCCAATACCGCTGCTTCCCAGCGCGGCGAGAGATCGATCAGGTTGAGGCGCGCTGCGAACAGACAGCGTTGAATCTCACCGCGCGGCAAGATCGAACGTAATCCTCCCGTCGCTTGATCTGCCGCGTTCCAACCCGCAGTGGTTACAAATTTACTGCCGCGAACCCTCTCCGCGTTGATCATCACCAAGACGTTGGCGTCGGACGGAGAATGCCCGATGAGCGTCTGCCAAGATTCCGCTGCAGTAGCGCGGGTCGAGCCGGAAACAAGAGCCGATGCTAAACATACGGCGGTCACTAGATGCTTGATCGTCATGGATGTAGCCGGCGTGAAGGGTGGTGTCGTGTGCGGGGCTGTGGCTCGCCAGCTTAGCAAACGCCTCGAAGCCGGCGCCGTAAACCGGCGTATCCGTAGAAAACTCATCCATTCCTAACAACGGTGCGATTTACAAGCTCGGAGGTCGGCTTCCGACGTCGAAGACGCGGCTTGGAACCGGCCAGCGTGCGAGTCACGCGAGGTTATTAAACGTCTATTGATGAACGGCCTAAGACCACGGACATGGCGACGTCTGCATCACGGTGAGCTTTGACGTTCTCGTTCGGCCGCAAGAATACAATACTCTCGATTTGCTGCGCCGGTGCCTGTCGGTTCTGACGACAAGTTCGGCCTAGAAGCCTGCGTTAGGGACTGTGAGTTGGACCGGCAACCGGCTCGGATACTTTCGGTTGTCTTCCGAATCGCACGACGAGGTAATAAAAGACGGGCGTCAGAAAGATGCCGAAGATCGTTACGCCGAGCATCCCCGAGAAGACGGCGATTCCGAGCGTGCGCCGCATTTCCGCACCGGCGCCGAACGCCAGCGCGAGAGGTACAACGCCCAAGATGAACGCGAGCGAAGTCATGATGATCGGCCGTAATCGCAGCCGACAGGCTTCGACCGTAGCGTCGACGGGAGACGCACCTTTCGCCGACTTCTCTTTGGCGAATTCGACGATCAAGATGGCGTTCTTGCTTGCCAAGCCGACCAGCACGACGAAACCGATCTGAACGAAGATGATCTTCGTTCGCACGCGCGATAACGACGTCGTTCGCGAAGTGAACGATACGATCGCCGCGGCGATTCAATCGAGCTTGCGCACTCAAGCTAAGACGCGAGAGGTTCAATTGCTGATGGCAGCCGAGAAGTTCAAGAGCAATCGTGCCGAGCTCACCTCAACGGCTCGGCAAGCGACCAAGCTCTCGGCGGACACGGCAGCGCTCTTTCGGCGTGCCGCAGAACAATCACTGGCGATCGTCGAGTCGCACGACGTGCCGGCCGCACGAACGTACTACCGGATGAAACGCGAATCACTATTGAAGAAGGCGGAGATCGCCGAAGCCTCGCGCGACGGATATACGATCGCCGCCGATGAATCGATTGCCGAGCTGCATGTGATGTTCGACAAGATGGAGCCGTTCGCCTTGAAGGCCAAGTCTGCAAGTGCGGAAGCGAAGCGACTCACGGCCGAGGCAGATTCGTATCGTGACGAGCATCGGGCCGAGTTCTAGTCGCCCTCAAGGCCTCGCCGCGCCACGCACCTGTTTGCGTGTGCTCGCGAGCTAAGATCCAGGTTTCATCGCGACGGACGTCGACTTGCCGGATTAGACGGCCGCCTTGATCGTAAGCGATCTCACCGACGCTCCAGCCGGAGCGGTGTAGATCCGCGTGCATTTCGTCGATTGTTGGCGCGTGCATGCCATATGGCTTTCCGTTGTTGCTCGCTGCGCGCTTCAAAACGCGGCGACGTAAGTAGACCGCTGCCGTCGTCCGACCGGTCTGCTTAGCAATTGCCCCCGCCGGCAGCTTCGCGTGCAAAGCATCTTCCTCCGCCGTCCAAGCCGGGCCGATCCACGGCGGGCGACTCCCTCGCTTCTTATGCGCCGCGCTCATCTTGAGTTTCGTCGAAGCCGTGAGCGGCCGCCCGGTGTTGGCAAGCATCATCGCTTCGATGACGTGCTTCGGCCGAGGATTGCCGGTTCGCGCCGCCGAGATCTTCGCTCGACGCTCGGGATGCTGAGACTTCGCCAAGAGCTTCGGCCCGACCTTCGTCCAATTGCGCCGCCCATGCTCAGCTCGCACCGCTCGGTCTCCCTTGGTCTGCTCGAAGACGCCGAGAGCCTTGCGCCACTTCGAGACCGTCTGAGCCGTCACGCCCCACCAGAAACAGATCGCTTGATTGGCTTCTCTTCGCACCGCACGAGCGAGCGCACCGTAAACGATCAAAGCTCGATTGGAGTTGCCTCGGATACGGCCCAAGGGCCAGGGGATTCGGCCGTTGGAAATTGCCACGATCACGACTTTTCCTCGACAGGCATCGGTGACCGCAGAGCCGTAACGGAATCGCGGTGCTGTGTATGACCCATAGCGGATTCGGTGGCGATGGTCGGGCTGCATGACGCCAGTATGATTTGTCAGGGTGTCGTTCGCCACTGCCGGCCGCGGTATGATACGACCTATGAAAACCTCGCTCATCCGAGCACGTCTAGAGTTGCACGGCTCGGTTTTCAATTGCTCATCGCGCGCTGTCTTGTCCTCCGTTGTCGAATCAAGGAACAAGGTGCGCGGTCAGGTCGAATTCCTGGTTATCGATCGCAAACCTCCTGCTCCGTCCATCTTGAGTCGCGCATGACCAAACGACCTTCACACCATTCGCAGCATGCAATTCACCTTGATACCTCCCCTCGCCCGTCGTCGGCACCGCTGCCTGCCGACGTTGCCACGCGGCTGCTTCGCCCGAGGCGGTTTCGGCGCGGCCGGCGGATGCTCGCGGCGCGGTTGATGGCGCTGCTGTTGATTGCCGTCTGTTCGGCGGGCGGCTGCGCGCGACAGTCGGCACCGGCCGCGCCGGACGAACTATCTATGGTTGAGCAAATCGCCGCCGTGCGGGCCGGGCGAAGCGACCGAATTACTTGTGATCAGACGCCTCTCGACAGCGACACCGAAGACGGCCGAAGCCGACTCGACGCGTTGGCCGGCTTGCTTACGCTGCGCGTGTTGCAGCTCGATCACTCCGACAATCGCCTCGCGATGGCCGATGCGGCCCGCTTGCTCGCGCTCCCCGAGTTGGGTCACATTCGTTTGCGCGGCGTGCCGGTCGATGACGCGACAATGGCCGGCATTCCAACGACATCGAAGCTGCGGATCGTCAACTTGCCGAATGCCGATCTGACCGACGCAGGGTTCGCTGCCCTGCAACGATTGCCGCAGCTGGAGCAATTGCGGCTGCGCAGTCCGCGTGTCAGCGGCGCCGGTTTACAGGCATTGAAGACATTCCCCTCACTGCTGCGGCTGCACTTGATCGATGTGCCGGTCACCGACGCCGGTCTGCGCGCGTTTCACGAGTTACCGAAATTGCAGTCACTGTATCTGGATGGCGCTACCGTCAGCGACGCTGCCTACGATGCGCTCTTCGTAGCCAGACCCGATTTGCACGTTCATCTCAATCAGCGACATCACGATCGCGATCCTCATCATCACCCGCACGCTGACGCCGGGAAATCGTAACCCGGGGGAAATTCGTCGGCCGGCGGCGCTCGCAACCGGCCTGCGCAGCAGTTACCATACGACATCGTCGCGGGTGGGCCGAGTGCGCCTGCCGTGGGCGATGCGTTGCGGCGGCCGTGTCGTTCGACAGATGCGCGTCGCCTAGCTAATCGTTATGAGTTGGGAGATTTGTCGCCATGCCTCGGCCTACAGTTCGGAAGCTCGTCATCGGTTCGGTCGTGGGAACGCTGTTGATCGGCGCCGTGATCGCTTGGTCGCCTACGGCTTGGTCGCTACTGCGGGAGCCCAAGGCGGCGACCGACATGACGGCGAAGGCCGATGCTTTCCTCGCGTCGCTCGACGCAGGACGGCGCGAGAAGGCCACGATGGCCTACGACAACGCGGCCCGCACCGACTGGCATTTCATTCCCAAGCCGACGCGCAAAGGTCTGCAAATACGTGACATGGACCAAGCTCAGCGCCAGACGGCGCTCGCCCTGTTGCGGGCCTCGCTCAGCCAGACCGGTTACGACAAAGCCGCGAAGATCATGGAGCTCGAACTGCTGCTGGCAGAACTCGAAAAGACCCGCGTCGGTGGTCCGCTGCGCGATGCCGAGCGGTATTACTTCACGGTGTTCGGCAAGCCGACGGCCGCCGGTCGTTGGGGGCTCAGCATCGAAGGGCATCACCTGTCGTTGAACTTCACGGTCGACGCCGGCCGTGTGGTCAGCTCGACGCCGACCGTGTACGCCACGAATCCGGCGGTCGTGAAGGCGAGCGCCGTGCCGCAGATCAAAGTCGGCACGCGCGTGCTGGCCCTCGAAGAGACGCTGGCGTTCGACCTGTTGCGCTCGCTCACCGCCGAGCAGCGGAAGGGAGCGATCATTGCCGAGAAGGCCCCGGCCGAGATTCGTGCCGCCGGCGAACCCCAGCCACCGCAAGATACGGCCGTCGGTTTGGCCGCCGCTCAGTTGACCTCTGCGCAATCCACGACGCTGCGCCAGTTGCTCGATGTCTATGCCGGGAACCTTCCGGAAGACGTGGCCGAGGCGCGGCTGGCGGCCATTGATCAGGCGGGCTTCGAGAAGATCAAATTCGCTTGGGCCGGCGCCGATACCGAAGGGATCGGCCATTACTATCGCGTGCAAGGCCCGACGTTCTTGATCGAGTTCGTCAACGTCCAGCCCGACGCGGCCGGCAACCCGGCGAATCACATCCACTCGATCTGGCGTGACATGGCCGGCGACTTCGCGATTGCCGGCAAGAAGTAGAGCATTCTCAGCCGTTTTCGTTCGATCAAGTGACCGCAGACGTCGTACCGGTACTCGATCGGCCGCGTGATCGTGCCCGCGTTGTTCTTGAAGAGGACCACGGCCATGCGGTTGCGTTGGTCACACTGGTACTCGACGACGTGGTCGTAGTCCAGGTCCGACGATTTTCTTGTCTTCGAGATGCGATTCCCTTCGGCGTCGTACCCGTAGATTGACCGGCGCCCACCGTCAGGGCGACCACGACTTACCAACCCATAGAACTTTGTTGACAAGTGAACGCAATCCGGTCCATCATTAAGATCCTTCCTCCTGCCGCAGCCCCGTTGCGGCCCCGCCGAAAGAATGCCCTGTCGATCCTGCTTGCGAGAGTCCCTCCACGGCTATGTGTCGCTTTCTCGCTACGATCCTGTTGCTCCTCGCGGCCCCGGCTATGAGTCGAGCCGCAGAGCCATTGAAGCCATTTCCGGCGAATGCAGTGCCGTTGGATTTCGAGAAGGACGTCCGGCCGATTTTTCAGGCCCGCTGCCTCGCTTGTCACGGCGGCGAAACACAGAAGGCCGATCTCGATTTGCGGAACAAAGCCGCGATGCTACGCGGCGGCGAAACGGGCCCGGCGATCGGCGGATCGGCGGAGAAGAGCTTGCTCTGGGAGAAGATCGCCGGCGATGAGATGCCGCCGGGCGATGTGAAACTCACCCCGGCCGAAAAGAAAGTCGTTCGCTCTTGGCTCGACGCCGGAGCGCACACCGCCGCGGCTTCTGCCGCCGAAACCTCAGACGAAATCAGCCCAGTGAGCGACGCCGAGCGGCAGTTCTGGGCGTTTCGCAAGCCGACCCGGCCGGCAGTCCCCACGATCCGCAACTTCGCCCAGGTCCGCAACCCGATCGATGCGTTTCTCTTGAGCGAACTCGAGAAGCAAGGTCTCGGCTATTCGCCCGAAGCTGAACGCGCGATATTGCTCCGTCGGGCCTATCTCGACCTCACCGGCCTCCCCCCTGCTCCGCAAGACGTCGATGCGTTTCTCGCCGACAAACGGCCCGACGCCTACGAGCGGCTCATCGACAAACTCCTCGCCAGCGAGCGGTACGGCGAGCGCTGGGGCCGGCACTGGCTCGACCTCGCCGGCTATGCCGACTCCGAAGGAATCCTTTCAGCCGACTACGTGCGCTCGGCGGCTTGGCGCTATCGCGACTACGTTATCCGCGCCTTCAATGCCGACAAGCCGTACGATCGGTTTCTCAAAGAGCAGATCGCCGGCGACGAGTTGGTCGACTACTGGACGGTTCGGCGCACGCGCCAAGTGCTAGGCCCCGAAGTCGTCGAAGCGCTCACCGCTACGGGGTTTCTCCGCTGCGCGTCCGACACCAGCCGACCCGACTTCGCCGCCATCAAGAACGCGCCGGGCTACTACTACCAAACTCTCGATGACACGCTGAAGATCGTCGCCTCGACCACACTCGGCCTCACGGTCGAGTGCGCAAAGTGCCATAGCCACAAGTACGACCCGATCCCGCAGACCGATTACTATCGGCTACAAGCCGTGTTCATGAGCGGCTACCGACCGTCTCAATGGATTCCGCAAGTACAGCGCAAGTTGTTCGAGGCGACCGACTCGCAAGAGAAGGAAGCCGCGGCGCACAACGCCAAAGTCGACGCCGCGATCGAGCCCCTACGCAAAGAACTCGCAGCCCTCCGGAAGCAATTCGGCGACCAGCTCTTCGCCGCCCGGCTCGCGAAGCTCCCGGAAGCGATTCGCGACGACGTGCGCGCGGCGGTCGATGTCGAGGCCGCCAAGCGCAGCGAAGTGCAAAAGTATCTCGCCGAGAAATTCGCGAAGGAACTCCGGCCCGACGTTAAAACGCTCTCGAAGCTGCTTGCCGATACCTATCCGGACTACGGCAAGCAATCCACGGCGATCGACTTGCGCATCAAAGGCGAAGAAGCGAAACGCCGCACGTTTCCCGAGATTCGCGCGTTCTACGATCTGCCGGGCGAAGCGAAAACGCCGCTCCTGCGCCGCGGCGACTACACGACTCCCGGCCGCGAAGTTTCGCCGGGCATCCTCTCCGTCCTGGCAACGGCCAAGCCGTTCGCTTGGAAATCTCCGGGCAAAGACGCCCCCACCAGCGGCCGCCGGCTCGCGCTGGCCCAGTGGCTCACCGAGCCCGACCATCCGCTGACGAGCCGTGTCCTCGTCAATCGCCTCTGGCTGCATCACTTCGGCCAAGGGCTCGTCGCCACACCCGACAATTTCGGCAACAAAGGCTCACGGCCCAGTCATCCGGAGTTGCTCGATTGGCTTGCCACCGAGTTTTCCGCGCACGGCTGGAGCATCAAGCAGATGCATCGGCTCATCATGACCTCGAGCGCCTATCGTCAGTCGTGCACCGCCGCCGGCGCGGGCTGCGAGATCGATCCCGACAACAAACTCCTTTGGCGGCAACGACTCCGCCGGCTCGAGGCCGAGGCGCTGCGCGATTCGGTCCTCGCCGTGTCCGGCGCGCTGAACCTCGAAATGTACGGCGAACCCGTGCCGATGCAGCCGCGCGGCGACGGGGTCGGCGTTCCCGACGGTCCGCCTGGCTTGCGGCGTTCCGTCTACTTGCAAGTGCGTCGCTCGCAACCGCTGACGTTCCTACAAGTGTTCGATCAACCGGTTATGGAAACCAACTGTACGGCCCGCGGCGTCTCGACCGTGGCGTCGCAGGCTCTTACGCTTCTCAATAGCTCGTTCCTCATCGAGCAAGCCAAGGCGCTGGCCGCGCGCGTCGATAAAGAAGGGGGTGATCATCCACTCGACTACGCCATGCGGTTCGCATTTGCCCGCCGCCCGACCGAGAAGGAACGGGCCGTACTCGCGGCGTTTCTCTCCAAGCAAGCGCAGCATCACCTTCCCTCGGCCGGCACGATCGGCCCCGAGCAGCGTGAAAACGCCCGACGCTGGGCGCTCGACGATCTCTGTCACATGCTTTTAAGCGCGAACGAATTCGCCTACGTGGAGTAACCCTCATGCCGCTTCGCGAACCGTCGGCGTCTTACGAATCGCAGCGCACGAGCCGGCGCGAAATACTTGCGCGTCTCGGCGGCGGCTTTGGCGGCTTGGCCCTGTCGGCGCTCATGGGAGGCGATCTTCGCGCAGAGGCCGTGCCCGAAGCGGCCCGCTACAATCTCACGCCGAAGCCGAGTCATTTTCCGGGCAAAGCGAAGTCGGTCATCCAACTTTTCATGCACGGCGGCCCGAGCCACGTCGACCTCTACGATCCCAAGCCGATGCTCTCGAAGTTCGACGGCAAGGCGCCCCCCGCCGAAGTCGTCGACGATGAAAAGCTCACCGGCAATTTGCTCGGCAGCCCGTTCAAGTTTCGCCGTTGCGGGCAATCCGGCATCGAACTCTCCGAGACGTTGCCCCATCTCGCCGCGCATGCCGACGACATCGCCGTCATCCGCTCGATGTACACGATCCATCGCAACCATGAGCAAGCACTCTGGATGTCGCATACCGGAATGATCGTCTCCGGTCGGCCCAGCATCGGCTCGTGGATCGCCTACGGGCTGGGGAGCGAGAACCAAGACCTGCCGGCTTACGTCGTCCTCCCCGAGCCGGGCCTCCCCGTCGACGGAATCCGGAATTGGTCGAGCGGTTGGATGCCGCCCCTTTATCAAGGAACTTCGTTCCGCTCCTCCGGCACGCCGGTCTTGCACCTCACACCCGATCGGCCTCGCACCGCCGGCGTCGAAGCGGGACGCTTCGACTTATTGCGTGAACTCAATGCGGAGCATCGCGCCCGCCTCCCGGGCGAACTGGAGCTCGACGCGCGGATCAGCAGTTTCGAGTTGGCTGCGCGAATGCAGCTTTCCGCGACCGATGCCCTCGACATCGCCCGTGAATCGGCGACGACTCGTAAACTCTACGGCCTCGACAACCCGACGACCGAATCGTACGGCCGGCGCTGCCTCATGGCGCGCCGGCTCGTCGAGCGCGGAGTCCGCTTCGTGCAGCTCTTCCTCTCGGGCCAGCCCTGGGACACGCACAACAACAACACGGCCGGCGTGCGGACCCAATGCGAGAGGACCGATCTCCCTGTCGCCGGCCTGCTAGTCGACCTGAAGCAGCGCGGCCTGCTCGATTCGACGCTCCTAATTTGGGGGGGCGAGTTCGGGCGCACGCCCGGCGCTCAAGGGCGCGACGGCCGCGATCATCATCCGTACGGCTACAGCATCTGGATGGCCGGCGGTGGAATCAAAGGGGGCCAAACCTACGGCGCGACCGACGACTTCGGCTATCGCGCCGTGGTCGATCGGGTGAGCCTCGCCGATCTCCATGCTACGGTCTTGCACCAATTAGGGCTCGACTATCGGAAGCTCTGGTTCCCTCGCCACGGCCGCGAAGAACGCCTGACCGACGTGGCGAAGCCGCAGATTCTCACGCGATTACTCGCGTGAGAGTTCGTGGTTCGCCGTGCCCCTGACAACACGTAGAAATCGATCTCGCTCGGAACCTGCATGACATCCGTAGCGGATTTACGAGAGCACGCCGATCATAGAAGCGAGGCACCTCAACAGTGCGCCGCTAGGGCCGATGGAGGGCGGGAGTCACAAAGTTTACGCCGGCTCGCGGAATGCTTTGCTGCGAAGCATCCAGCACGGGCGGCGTATCGCTCCAGACTTGTTCCGAGGAGGCCATCCGATAGCCGCAATTATACAACCGTTGCATTTCGCCTTGATCGAAAGACAAGCTGTCGCCGCTGAGTTGCATGTCTTGTGGAATAGCCGTCACTCGAAAATCCATCCCGGTCAATAAGGTCAACGTATAGACTCGAATCAAGTCATTGAGGGTTTGGGCGTAGGTCAACGCGCCGAGAGCGCTACCGGCAATCTTGACGGCGCGGTCGTTCACGCATTTCGGGTCAGGGAAATACTTTCCGGCGACGATGATATAGACCCGCGATCCGGCTAGCGGTGCCTTTCCCGAACTCGATTGCGACTTATCGAATTGGAGCATCGAAGCGCGAAAAAACACTTGGGCCGTCGTGCCCCCGTCGACGTGCTTCTCCGTATAACGACAGCCGTCGATGGTGATGTCGATGCTCACTGGTGGAAAGAAACCCGGTACCGAAGCCGAGGCGAGAATGATATTACGGTATAGCGGGAGAGCATCGCGTTGCCCGCTCGAAGCGATAGCGCCCATATCCCAGATGACAAGTCGACCCGTGTCGAGATTGGTCGTACCGATATAGAGTCGCCTTCCTTCGGCGTGCGCTGCGGCCACTTCGCATAGTAGCCGAGGAGTGATTTGCGCGTCGATCAGTTGTTTAAGCGGCTCCGAGGAAGCGAACGAATCGGACCAAAGGACGGCCGGTTTGAACCGTTTGCGGTAGATGTCGGCCTGGCTCGTCGTGGTGTAAAACGCCCGCAGCGACGTATCGTACTCCGATCCCAAAAATGCGTAGGTCGCAATGAGCGCTCCGGTGCTTACGCCGCTGACGATGTCGAGCTTGGGCCGCAGGCCGCTTGCGGTCCATCCGTTGATCACCCCGGCGGAAAACGCTCCGTAACTTCCACCGCCCGACAGAGCGAGGACGTTGTATTTCTCAAGCGGTTCGCCTTGATCGGCTACGACGTTCGACTTTAAGCGAGCCAGCGAAGCGGAATATGCGTCACGTTGGGCGGCATAATCGTTGTCTGCCGTCGAGTTAAGATCGATGGTAGATTCCGGAGACAGTAATCCCGCCGGAACGCAATTGCGCGGATGCTGAGCGCAGCCGCTGCCTGTCGCGCACAGAAGCGCTAAGAGAATTCGGCAGTACAAGTGCCGGTGCGTCGCGACAGCGGACATGATTCATTCCGGTGGGGGCCGCACGAACGCGACCATAACCCATGTCGCAACCGCATCGTCCGTCGGAAACATACCCGCGAAATATCGTACGTGCCGTACGCCCCACGGCATTATTCCGAATTGCTGCAGACCGTCGCCTCCTCAATGCCGGACGACTCCGACTTCTTACCCAGACGGCACAGATTACGTTGCAACGAGGCCGGGCTATGGCGTTCGCCGGATAACGCTGAGGGTCGAAATCGAACCGCTCGGTGCTTGCGAACGGAAAATACAACTGGGTGGCGGTTTCTACTGCGTTGTCCCTGCCGGCGATGAGGAAGTTCTTGCGATCGATGGCCAGGCAGCGGACGGAAGTTAGCAAATTCTTAGCCCGGAGCTCGCCGATCTCGGCGCGCATCTTCACCGCGCGGATCGCCGCCCTTGATCCAGTCGCGAACCGTCCGAACGATGACAGACCGATCATGCTCGTGATCGATCGTGAGGGGATTACAGGCGCAGAAGTGATGCTGGATCGACATTGAACTATCCGACCCGATGGGGAGATGAACCTTGAGCTCTTGATTCGCTGCTCATCTTCATCGAACAGAACCGTGCCGCAAAAGGTTGTGACGGACCAACCCTCTCAGGGCTGATCGGCCTTCAGGATGGGATTCGCCGGATGTTTGCGAGCCGCGTGCGGCGTGAAGGCGATACGCGACTTCTCTTGAACCAGTTGTTGATCGATGCACAACTGACTTCGCGAGCCGACGTCGACGGTGGTTATTTACTGCGTGACGAGCGTACTCCCGGGACAACAGGCGGCGGCATGAGCGAGGGTGAGAACAACGAGCTGATAAGGTTTCATCTTCCGTTTTCCGAAGAACTCATAAAAGGTCCGTCGACGAATCCATCGCAAGACAAGTTGCCTTCATCAATCTGCGTCTCGGGAGTCGTTTACACGCTAATGCTTGCGAAACTGCGTGAAAGCCTGATGCATGGCTTCGGCCAATAGTGCGCCATCGTTCGCATAGACGACCAAACGGGCTCCCTGTTTAATCGTTCGTTCGGCTTGTTCCCGTTTCCCGAACCAACACCCTGCGGCGATATGGGAACGGCTCACTACATCGATGATTCGTTGCAGCATGGCGATGAGTTCGGGGTGATTGTACTCGTTAGGAATTCCCATGCTGGTCGTGAGATCGTTCGGGCCGACGAAGACGGCGTTGACGCCGGGCACTGCGCAAATCTTTTCGAGGTTTTTCACGCCGCGAACCGATTCGATCATCGGAATAAAGACGGTGTTCGCGCAGCGTTCGTTCGTCACGTAGTTGCGAGTCTTCTCGCTGGGCCATTTGCCTTCGGACAAGACGCGATCAAGTGCTTCGCCTTTCAGCGGTCGATAAACTGCTGCGGCGGCGAGTCGACGGCAATGTTCCACATCTTCGACATAGGGCACGACCACGCCATCGTAGGAGTCGCACACCTTCGACACATCATCAAGCTCGCGGCTATGGCTCCGCGCAAGGCAGGCGATGCCTTTCAATGCCAGCGCATAACGCACCGGCAAGAACTCGGCGAGGTCCAGCGCGTTGTGCTCCGCCGTGACGATCACGAAGTCGAGAGCGCCTTCAGGAATCACATCGACGATCGCCGGATTAATCGAATGTTGGAAGAACGTGCCGTACACGGCTTCGCCGCGGAGCATCTTTTCTTTCAGTGACTTGCCGAGCTTAGGGAAGGGCATGAGGTGCGATTCCTGAGGGTAGGGAATGGCTGACGGCATTTCTCTAGCACGCCGTCGGATACGCACCGCTCGGCATCGGCTCACAGCCTAGTCCACATTAGAGTGATGTTCCACAAGGTCCGCTAAGCTGCCGACGACGCTGTCGCTCCCGTTTACGAAGCGCAAACGATTTAGATGCCGGCGAATGTCAACTTCGTATGGCATGGGGCTTGGGTTCAAAAGCCTGGGTCGTCAAGGCCGATGAGGTATGCACCGTGTAAATGCTTTTCTTACCGAGCGCCAGCGCGCTTGTCGCCAAGGCATACGATCCGTCCGCCAAGCCCTTCGAGCGATCCTCGGCGTTAGCGCAACAGCAGATTATCTCGTACTTCAGCCGCGCCGGTAGGAGCCTCGACGAGTTCGCCTACGGCCCCGCGACATATATTGCCGGTGACGAGAATGTCGCGGCTGCGACCGACGATCCTTACGGCCTGCTGCATTCGCGGCTTCGTACGTCGATCGACGATCGTATTGTTCGCGACGCGGCAGCGGAGGCAGTCTTCCAACTCAATGCCGCGATACAGCGGGTCGAGAATTTGGCAATCGGATACTCCGCAATCTTGGCAGCGAACGAAAGTGATCCCCGCGCCATGCTCTTGGGAGCCCGCGCATAATCGTTGCGTCGCCAAACCGCTGAGCAATACATTCTCGCAATCTTCAAAACGGAATCCATCTTTCGTCGGCTCGGAGTCGAAGCCACGCCACGAGACGGTGTTGGCACCGACGACGATGCTGGCGCAGTTTGCGGCAAATACCGACAGGTCGGCCGAGTCGTAAATCGTGTTGCCGGTGCTGGTGATGCGCGAGGCGTTGCGTAGTTCGACCGCTCGCCATTGGCTGCCGAGCACGTTGCCGGTGATGCTGATGAGATGCGCCGTGTCGGGGGGCCGAGTCGCGGACGAATCGGCCGGCTGCGGTCGCTGCACGTCGGTGCCGACGATGCGAATATTGGCCCCTCCGGTTTGCTTGGTCGCTTGAATCGTGTTGCCGCTGATCGTGACCTCGCTGATCACGCCGTCGACGGCGTCGAACCAAATCTCCGAGCCGCCCGGATGCCGCGATAAGTCGGCCTCCGACGTCTTGCTTCCTCCCGCAGTCGCATTGTTGTATTCAAGATCGTTGCCGACGATCTGCAAGTTGTGAACGTCACCGCCGACGGACTTGATTCCCGCGATCTTATTCCAACTGATATGACAGCCATGCACGATGGTTTGGTGCAGGTTGCAGTGATCGAAGAACAAGCCGATTTCATGGTTGTCGTACAAATGCGAATCCGCCAAGACGAAGTCGCGATTACGCTCCACGAGATGCACCGCGATCCTGCAACGCCGAATCAAGGCTTGCGAAATTACGCACTTCAGCGTCTTGCGAAGTTCGATCCCGACGGCCTCCGGATGCTCGCCGACGATCTCCACTCCGCTGATCGTCGGAAATCGTTCTTGATTCCAGGTGTGAGCCTGCACGCTCGACGGTGAGGCGGTTCCTTGATGATCGCCTTGCACTCGGAGAGCCGGCCCCGGCCCGGCCATCACGATTCGGGAAGTTCCCCCTTCCCCCCGTACCGCGCCGTATCCGCGCTTCGTCAGATCGAGCATTAACGGCTTCGTGATGCGATAGGTACCCTTATTCAGTCGCAAGATGCCGTCGCCGTCGTTCAAGGCGTGCTGCAGGGCGTCCGTATCGTCGGCGACGCCGTCGCCGATCGCACCAAAATCGAACACGTTCGCCATTTCTGCATTCTCCGACAAAGCCGAGGGGCGCCGATGCTCAACGGACGTCGCTCAACGAACCGACGCCGCCGCTTCCGCCGGCGATTCTCGCGGACCGGGTCACGCCGACAGCGGTCTCAAACAAACCATACGTTGGATGAATCGTGATGAACGTCGCTTGTAAGGCTTGTCGAGCTTCCGGCAAAAAACGGCGAATCTCGATGACGTAGCTGCCGGTCTCGCTTGCCGCATCATAAAAAAGAGTGGTCACTTCCGATCGGGATCGTTAGGCATCAGGTCTGGTGACCCGGGTCGGAATGATCAGGTCGGGGGGCGTATCGCTCAGGCGGCATCGTCGGCATGGTGACCGCGCACGACGCGACGTTTGCGATTCTCCGCTGCCTCGCTCCTGGATGCAAGTCGGTCGTCGATGTCCGGCGCGAACCGGGCCGTCGGACACGCAAAAAGAAAGCTGCCATGAATCGACTACCCATCGTGCGAAAAGGTTTTCATGGAACGTCCTTGGGCACCGCTCTCCCCCATGAAAGCGTCGTGCTAAACTTGAATCGCACGCGATCCGGCATAATTGACCGCGAGTTTATTCATGATGCGTTATGCGCAGGCGTTCTGTCTGATTCTAGGTCAAGCGTGCATGCTGATCGTTCCCCTTGTCGCCAGGGGTGAGCCGGATCCCGGAGTTTCATTGCGAGCTGAATCGCAGGCCATCCCGGCTTGGAAGCACGTTGGTGACAATGCCCAATCGGTAGCTATCTCGCCCGACGGCAAGTGGATCGCGGCGGCGTTCGGAGGCCCCTCCAACGGACGCTTCCCCCTGGAACCGCGCGGCGGCGGGATCGCGATTTGGGACGCAAGCAACGGGAAGCTGTTGCGTAAGGTAGGAGAATACGGCGATGTCGTTCGTCTGGAGTTCACGCACGATAGCCAGACGCTGCTCTACGGTCGCTTATATTGTCCCGGCGATAGCATCGATCTCGATGACGTGGTCTTGTTGAACGTCGCAAGCGGAAAACAACTACAGCGTTGGAACAGGGGTTACGTCTGCGCGGCTTCTCCCAAGTCCGCGCAGATTTTGACCGCGCAAGGACGCGAGATTTGTAACGCCTTGGAATTGAACGACCTCCACATTCCGGGGCGCGACCGCAACATCGAGCTGAAGGATACGCATCCGGCGCGGTGCCTCGCGTATTCCCCTGAGGGGAAAATCTTCGTGGCGGTGCATCCGGTGCTGGAGCCGTTCATCGGCAAAGACGGCGTCGTCAAGCCCAACGTCCATTCGGTTCGTCTGGAAGGTCTTGCGGTTTTCGATGCAGCGACGACGTCCCTCCGACGAAGGATCATTGCGAGCGAGTTGCAGAACTGCACGGAAGTTGATGTTTCTCCGGACGGGAAGTTGATCGCGACGGGGCACGCCAAGGGGAGTGTCCGAGTCTGGGACGGCACGTCGCTCACTATGATTCAGGAATTGAGGATCGAGACGGCCGACTCGGTATGTCCGCGATTCTCCCCAGATGGTCGACAACTCGCGGTCCTTTCGCAGCCTGCCGACGCGCCTCGCCGGCAAGATGCAGTCGAAGCCGGCGGTTCCAAGACCCCTCAGAAGCAAAAAGGGACGACTTGCGAACTCGTCTTCTACGAAACGAACAAACTTCAAGCCCTTCGCCGTTTCGTTTTCGACGACGGCGCCTTCGCCTGCTACGCCGGCCGCCGTGAATCGCTGAATCCGCGCCGGCTGGCTTTTTCCGCCGACGGTAAACGTCTACTCATCGGGTGCAATGGTCTGGTGCTCATCGAAACGGAAACGGGAAAGATCGTCTGCCAGTTCGACTCGAAATAGTCGGTCGGCGAGAACGCGGTCCATCCATGTCGGCTAGGTGCTCGCTGCTTCGCTACCTGTGTAGAGCATTTCCATCGGCGTCCCTTGGTTCAATTGCGCCGGACGACCTTGGCGGTCGTAGATCGTCGCTTCGTGATCGATGCCGAGCGCCGAATAGACCGTTGCGCCGAGGTCTTCCGGCGTGTAAGCCTTCGTAATCGGGTAGCCTCCCATCGCGTCGGACTTGCCGATGACTTGCCCTCCTTGCACCCCCGCGCCGGCGAATAGTCCGCTGAAGCAATAGCCCCAGTGGTCGCGCCCGGCGTTGGCATTGATCTTCGGCGTCCGACCGAATTCGCCGATCAAGATGACGAGCGTGTCGTCGATCCGTCCGGTCGCTTCGAGATCGTCCAGGAGTGCCGCCATTCCTTGATCGACCGGTGGCAGGAGCCGATCCTTCAACGTCGTAAAGACGTTGCTGTGGTTGTCCCAGGTTTGCACACGTCCGAGATTCACCTGCACGACCGGCACGCCGATCTCGACTAAGCGTCGGGCCAACAAGAGCGACTGGCCGTAAGTGTGCCGGCCGTAGCGATCGCGCGTCGCGTCCGACTCTCGACCAAGCTCAAACGCTTGCGTCAAACGCTGCGAAGTGAGCATCGAGAACGCGAGTTGCTGCTGGTTGGTGAGACGCTGTAACTCGCCGCCTCGGTCTAAGACCGACTGCCGAGCGTTGATCTCGGCCAGTAGCGATCGGCGATCGGTGAGCCGTTCTAAATCGATCCCAGCGGCCAAGGTGAGATTGTCGACACGGAAGCCGGGTTGGTTCGGATCGGCCGTAATCTGCCAAGGGTCGTGCTTCGGCGCAAGGAGGCCGCCGTGCTGGCCGGGCCAAGTGAGCGGGCTTTGCATCAGGAAGCTCGGGAGATGCACGCCGCTGGGGATCGCTTCCGACGGCGGCTTCAAGTGGTCGCAAGCGGCGGCATAGCAGGGCCAGTCGGTGCGCGACGCAACCTTGTCGAAGAACCCACCCGGTTGCAGATGACCGGTGAGCATGTGATGCGTCGACATCAAGTGATTGTTATCGCGATGCGAAAACGAACGCACCACCGCGTATTTCTTCGCTCGCTCGGCAAGCCGGGGTAGATGCTCGCAAACTTGAAAGCCGGCGACCGGCGTTGCGATCGGTTGAAACGGACCGCGCACCTCCGCCGCAGCCTCGGGCTTCATATCGAACGTATCGTGATGACTGCAAGCGCCGGTTTGAAACGCGATGATCACCGACTTCGCACGCGCCGGACGGTTATTTGCCGTCGCGAGTGCGGCCTGCGCCTGTTTGTCCAAAACCGAAGCGAGAGAAAGCCCCAACAACGCCGAAGAGCCGACCTGCAATAACTCGCGGCGACGGACACCGATACTCGCGGGAAGTGATGCTGGCATGATAATGCTCGGGCAGGAGTGCAATGGCAGGCGGGAGCCTGATTCTATCCGGATCTCTCGGGCGAAGCGACATGGAACGCCACCGGCGTTTGCTTGCGGAGGGATTGGGGCCGGCATAGTCTGGGAGCGATTCCAACCCTTTTCGCATTCCCCAATGCAGAGTCCCCCTATGTCGTCACCCCGGCGCGTTCCACGACGAGATTTCCTGGCAACCGCGGCCATTGCAACGGCTGCCCCCTTTGCGGCTTCACGTTCGGTCATCGCCGCGCCGAAGACGCCCGTCGCCAACGAGCGGCTCACGCTCGGGTTCATCGGAATGGGCAAGCAAAGTCGCGGGCATTTGCAATGGGCGTTGAACAACCCTCAGACGGAGGTGGTCGCCGTATGCGACGTGCATGATCTCCGACTCGAAGATGCCGCGGTTGCGGTCGGGAAGAAATACGGCGAGAGGAAGAAGTCAGGCTCGGCGGTTACTTGCGCCTCGTATCGAGACTTCCGTAAACTGCTCGCTCGCGACGACATCGACGGGGTTGTGATCTCGACCCCCGATCACTGGCACGCGATTCCTTCCATTTTGGCGGCGCGGGCGAAGAAGCATGTCTATTGCGAGAAACCGCTCTCGCTGACGATCTCCGAATCGCGGGCGATGGTCGCTGCGGCGCGCGAGAATAAGATCGTGTTTCAAACCGGCAGCCAACAGCGGACCGAATTCGGCGGCGTTTTCCGTAAAGCGGTGGAGTATGTACGCAGCGGACGAATCGGCCGAGTAAAGACCGTCCGCGTCGGCGTAGGTGCGCCGGCAAAACCTTGCGACTTAGCCGAAGAGCCGACGCCGAAAGGGATCGATTGGAATCTATGGAACGGCCCGTCGCCCGAGCGCGGCTTCAGTCATATCCTCTGCCCGCTCGACGTCCACAATCACTTCCCGCAGTTTCGCCTCTATCGCGAGTACGCTTGCGGAATGCTCGCCGATATGGGTGCGCATCACTTCGACATCGCGCAATGGGCCTTGAACAAAGACGGGACCGGCCCCGTCGAAATTCATCCGCCCGAACAAGGAGAGACCGGCCTTCGATTCGTCTATGCTGATGGTGTCGAGATGTTCCACGGCGGCCCGAGCGGCTGCACGTTCGAGGGGACGGAAGGGACGATCTACGTCGATCGTAAAGGGATCGAGTCGACGCCGAAGTCGATTCTCGAAACGCCGCTGGGAGAGAAAGATTTCCACTTGCCCGACGTCGGCGGCAATCACAAGCAGAACTGGCTCGACTGCATTCGGACCGGCGAGAAACCTGTCGCCGACGTCGAGATCGGCGCCCGAACGGCTCAAGTGTGTCAATTGGCGAACATCGGCTACCAACTCCGTCGTTCGCTGAAATGGAATCCCGATCGAGAAGAATTTCTCGACGACGCCGAGGCGAATCGGCTGCGAAGTCGCGAGAATCGTTCACCCTGGAATGAGATTTAATGACTTCCAAGACGCTGTGTGCCAACCGAATTGATGCTTCACAATCCGCTCCGAGGCGACCGATTATTTCGGTCAATCCGCTGGAGGCGGAGCCTTGAAACGCTCAGCGAAACAGCCGCGGCAACTCGGTGAACAACGTGAAGCCGCCCATGGCTGTCATGACGGCGACCACGACTCCGCCGGCGATCGTCATCCAGAGCGGATGTCGATAGGTGCCGACGATCTTCCGCCGATAGACGGCCAGGAGCATAATCGCCAGCGCGATCGGCAAGATGAGTCCATTGACGGCTCCCGCCAAAATCAGCAGTCGCACCGCCCGGCCGGCAATGAGAAAGATCGTCGTCGACAACATGATAAACCCGGCGACCACCCAATCATGCCGGCGGTCGACCGTGCGCCTGAGCGTGCGCAGGAACGATACCGATGTGTAGGCGGAACCGGCCACCGACGTGATCGCGGCGGCCCACATGACGACGCCGAACAATCGATAACCGACTTCGCCGGCGGCTAGTCGGAATGCCGAGGCCGGAGGATTGGCGGGATCCGGCGTTAGTCCTTGAGCGACGACCCCCAACACGGCCAAGAACAAGGCGACGCGCATACAGGCCGTTACCAAGATCCCCGAGACCGAACTCTGCGTGACCTGCGGCAAGGTTTCGACGCCGACGATCTTGGCCTCCAACAGACGATGCGCTCCGGCGAACGTGATGTAGCCGCCGACGGTACCGCCGACCAAAGTCACGATCGCCAAGAGGAACGCGGGACGCTGAGCTTCTTCGACGAGCGGCGCTATCGAGCGGACCGCGGCTTCGCCGAGCGGCGGTCGCGCCGTCGCGGCGACGTACAACGTCAACCCGATCATCAACGCTCCGAGGACCAAGACGAACCGGTCCATGGTTCGCGCCGCCCCTTTCGAGAGGAATAGCCCGACGGCTAGGAGCGCGCTGATCACGGCTCCCGTTTCGACCGAGATGCCGAACATCACGTTGACGCCGAGTCCGGCCCCGGCCACGTTGCCGATGTTGAACGCCAAGCCGCCGAAAACGATGAGCGAGGCCAGCACGTAGCCTAGTCCCGGCAGCACCGCGTTGGCGATGTCCTGCGCTCGCATTTGCGAGACGGCGATGATCCGCCAGACGTTGACCTGCGCGCCGACATCGAGCAAGATCGAGGCCAAGATGACGCATCCGAAGCTCGCGCCGAACTGGGTGGTGAAGACGGTCGTCTGGGTGAGAAAGCCGGGGCCGATCGCCGAGGTCGCCATCAGAAAGGCCGCGCCGAGCAACGGGCTAAGACGAGCTTTGGGGATCATGGTCGGCGCTCGGCGTTGAGTGTTCGGGATGTGAACCTAGTCGGAGACGTTTCGCCATTGCGACGGTCGCATACGTTTCATCCGGGCTACTACCGGCAATTTTCAAGGTTCGCGGACTCAATAATAGCAGCATCAAGCCGCGACATCTGTGCACTACGACGTTTAACACCCAGTCGGCCAGGACTCGCTCATGAACTACAAGGCTTCCATCGTCATCGTCGTCTCGTTGATCATCATGATGACGACGTTGGAGTCGGAGGCGGCCGATCCGGAGACGCCTCCCGCCTTCGCGTGGACGGTCTCCGGCGGTGGGAAGCTGAGCGACAAGGTCCGCGGCGTCTGTTTCGATTCCGAGGGGAACGTCTTTCTCGCCGGTGAAACGACCGAAGGAGCGAAGTTCGCCGGCGTCGACATCCCGGCGGCCGCGGGGATGAACTTCTTCCTCGCCAAGCTCGACGCCGATGGAAAGCGACTCTGGGTTCGGAGCGGCGGCGGAAGTTTGATCGATCGGGCGTACGGCGTCGCAACCGATCGAGAAGGCAACTGCTACGTAACAGGCCACTATCAAAGCCCCGATGCCGATTTCGACGGCGTGAACCTCCCCCAGCGCGGCACCTACGACATCTTCGTCGCCAAGTATGACCGCGACGGGAAGCTCCTCTGGATCCAAACCGGCGGCGGTGCGGGTTACGACTACGGCCACGGCATTGCAATCGACGGACGCGGCGATGTGATCGTCACTGGTGCCGTCGTCGGGAAGGGAAAGTTCGGCGATCTCGAAGTCGGCGACGGCACCGGTGCGCACATCTTTTGGGCGAAGTACCATGCCGATGGAAGGCTCGCTTGGGTCAAGGCGGCCGACGGTCAAGCCGGTGGAGCGGGCCATGGTGTCGCCGTCGACGGTCGCGACCAGATTTACATTGCAGGGATTACCTCCGGCTCCGGTCGGTTCGGCGATCAGCCGCTAGTCACGCCGAAAGGCTCGTCGGCCGTCATCGCGAAGCTCTCATCCACCGGCGACGTGCTGTGGATCTCGCAACACTTCGGCGAAGCAAGTTGCCTCTTCCACGAAATCGCCTGCGACGCTGAGGGACGTGTCTGGGCCTGCGGCATGTTCAAGGGACGTGCGACGTTCGGCGGCGAGACCTTCACGACGACCGGGCCGAAAGACAGCGATGCGTTCCTCAGCCACTTCACTGCCGACGGCAAGCTCGCCTGGACTCGTGTCGGCCAAGGCCCGGCGGTCGACTACGGCCTCGGTGTCGCTACGGACGGGCGCGGCAATTCGTACCTCACCGGTGAGTTCACGGCCGACTTCCGACTCGCCGGCGCGACACTGCAGAGTCGCGGCGGCGTCGATGTCTACGTCGCCAAGTTCGACGCCGCAGGGACACTCCGTTGGATCACGCAGGCCGGCGGCGCGACCGGCGACAACGCCTACACGTTGGCCCGAGACACAAAGCACGGAATCGTGATCGGCGGCTCGTTCAGCGGCACGGCGAAGTTCGGCGACGCCGAGATCACGAGCGGCGGCGCGAGTGATCTGTACGTCGCGAAGCTCAAGGTTGAGTGAAGCCCGGCATTGGGCCTGCGCACGAATCCTCGCTCCCTTTTGATCTCCTTCACCTCCGAATCCCCACCATGAATCGCCTGCTTTTTCTCATCGCGTTGTCAGCGATCGTCTTCATGACCACTCCTACTCAAGCCGCCGAAGCCGACCAAAAACTCGAAGCCTTCTTTCGCGACTACCTCGAAGAAGTCTTCCAGCTCCGCCCGCTCGATGCGACGCAGCTCGGCGACCATCGCTTCGACTCGCTGCTCGACGACATCTCGCCGGAGGCCCGAGCTGGTTGGTTGGCGCTCGACAAGCGGCGGCTCGCTGCGCTACCGAAGGAAGTCGCTTTCGAGGTCCTCTCGGCCGACGGCAAGGTGAGCTACGGGATCCTGCGAGACGAGCTGGCTCGATCGATTTGGCTAGCCGAGAACACGCGTCGGTTTGAAGAAGACCCGCGGGTCTACGGAGGGTACATCAGCGATTGCGTGTTCTCCCTACTCACACAGTCGACGCTGCCGAAAGACACGAACATCACCAACGCCGTCGCCAGGATGGCGCACATCCCGGGCATCACCGCCACGGCGAAGACGACGATCACCAGCCCGCCCCCGTCGGTCTTGGAAACGGCGGTGCTGCAGAATCGGGGTGCGATCCACTTCTACGAGCAGGAGCTCTTCACGCTCGTAGGCGACACGCCGCAGCTCGCCGCATTGAAGAAGGCGGCCGAACCGGTCGTCGTGGCGCTTCGCGCTCATCAGCAGTTCTTGGAGACCGAGGTTCGCCCGCGCGCGACCGGCCAATGGCGACTCGGTAAGGAAAAGTTTTCGCGCAAACTGGAGCTCGTGCTCGACGCCGGGATGTCGGCCGACGAAGTTTTCGCGGCCGCCGAAGCGGAACTCGTTCGGGTGCGCAACGACATGTACGTCGTCGCGCGGCAGCTTTGGAGTAAGCACTTTCCCAGGCAGCCGCTCCCGCCCGACGATACAGCTGGACGCGCGAAAACCATTCGAGAGGTGCTGCGCAAAGTTGGAGAGAATCACGGCCCGCCGGAGCGGCTCATCGCCGATGCTCGCGCGACCGTCGGTCGGATCAAGACCTTCATCCAAGAACGCGACATCTTGCGTTTGCCGGAGCCAGACCGCTGCCTGATCTTGGAGATGCCGGAGTTTCGCCGCGGCAACTCGGCCGCCTATCTTGATCCGGCCCTGCCGCTCGATCCGCTCGGCTCCAGCACCTACGCGGTCAGCCCACCGCCGGCCGATTGGAGCGCCGCCCGACTCCGGAGCTTCCTCGAGGAATACAACCAGCACATGCTGCAAATCCTCACGATTCACGAGGCCTATCCGGGCCATTACGTGCAGCTGGAATATGCCAACCGGCACAAGTCGCTGATTCGCCGTGCGCTTGGCTCGGGGGTGTTCGCCGAAGGGTGGGCCGTCTACACGGAGCAGATGATGCTCGACCAAGGCTACGGCGACGGCGATCTCGAGCTCCGCCTGAACCAGTTCAAGTTCTTCCTCCGCACTGTGGCCAATGCGATCCTCGATCACAAAATACACTGCACCGACCTAAGCGACGAAGCCGCCCTCCGCTTCCTCATGGACGATGCCTTCCAGTCCGAAGGGGAAGCCCGGCTCAAGATCATTCGCGCCAAGCAAAGCTCAGTGCAACTGAGCACCTACTTCGTCGGTCGGACGGCGTTCTACAATCTGCGGCAAGAAATCCAGCGAGAACTCGGTGAGAAGTTCGACCTCGGCCGCTACCACGAAGCGGTGCTCGCGCACGGCTCCGTGCCGGTGAAGTATTTGCCGGAGTTGGTTCGACGGAGGCTGGCGGAGTCCCGGTGAGAGCCATTCGTGCGTCGCTGCGCAACAACGGACAAGTCACATCGCCTTAAATCTCGATCGCGACTCGGGCACACTGCGTGCCGAGAGAGCCCGGCAGTCGCGCTGCTACCCCGGACGTATATCATGCGAGAAGGGACAAGTCATCAATATGGTTCGTGACCGGCAATCGACGGGCTCCTGTCCCGAATGCAACGGCGGTACCGTGACCTGCCTTCACAACCATTTTGCGACGGACGCGCGTACGATCCACTCCTGGGAGCATCGCTGCTCCGATTGCGGCTATCGCGTAACGCAGGCTTTTCGCACCGACGATCCGGAGTTCGATCCGACGATCGATCCCACGGTCTGTCCCTTCTGCGGCCGACAGGTCGCCGTCGGCTGGGCGACGCCGTAGACGCCGGTCGGCCGCAAGGCGCAGATCGGGTACTTCATCCCCCAGCCGTAGCTGTGCACGAATTGTTCGAGCGACGCTTTATGGGCACCGTAATGACTTGTCGGCGTCGTCGGATGCGTCTCGTCGAGCGGACGGTCGCCGAGAATCTTTTCATGTACGGCGCACGTCGAGATGAACACGAACCGCTCGACGCCGGTTCTGCGAGCCGCTTCGATGAGTTGGAGCGTCCCTAAGACGTTCTTCTCCGCGAATGTGAAAATGTCTCCTTCGCCTCCTCGAAAGCCGCCGCCGGGATGATGCAGCGCGGCATGCACGACGGCGTCACAACCGGCCACGAGTTCTGCGGCTTGGGCCTTATTTCCTAAGCCTCCTTCGATCCATTCGATTTTCGGCCCAACGTCGTCCAGGCCGTCTCGATCACTCTCCGGTCGGTACCAGCAACGGCAAGTATGCCCTGCGGCAACCAAGTGCCGCACGATGTAGCGGCCGACGAAGCCCGTGGTGCCGGTGACGGCAATTTTCATATCCGGATCCTTTCCTTGTCCTTTTCCCACCGCCGGCGTCAGCGCCGACGACTACCTTGGAAACATTCTATGCCACTAGCTCAGAGTCTAACGGAATACATCCGCGCTTGCTTCACCGGCATCTGGATCGAAAGTCACGAACATCAAGACGCATTGGCCGAGATCGCCGGTCTCTGCCGTCGTGAGAGTTGGCGACTGGCGACTTGGGACATCGACCGCGGACTCGACGTCGGCGGCAACGAACCGACGAACAGCTCGGGACAAGATCCGCTGTCGGCGATTCGAGCGCTGAGCTCGCTGGCGTCGGCCGACGGCACGGCGATCTTGGTGCTGCAGATTTTTCATCGGTTCTTGCAGTCGGCCGAAATCTTGCAAGCCCTCGCCCGACAGATCATGAGCGGCAAGCAACACCGGACGTTCGTCGTGACGGTCCCGTCCCACAAGTAGCAAGCGGGCGCCTTAATGAAACGCTATTCGAGCTTATGCAGCTCGAAGCACCAGGCGCGATGCGACCTCGGCGCTATACGGTTCCAACCCCGGGCTACGACTTGAATCGGTCAACCGGCATCTGCCGGTCGCGGTGATGTCTGCAGGCCGGCGGCCGTCTTAGACGACGACCTTGTCAAGCAGCAGTCTTCGCAAAACTTCCAGACGCGGTTGATGCTGCCGCGACGGTACCTACATAGCACCACTCGGTTGTTGAAATTTCCGTCCACGGTGCAGACCGTGTCGGTATCCTCATCGTAGGCGAGCGCCAAGGTGTAGTGAGAGCCGCCGTTCACGGTAAGAAAGTTCCCGTGAATGGCGTGTCCCGCCTTCGAATAAGCAATCATCTCATTCAAGGAGCTGCTCGCCATCGCTCTGCCGTCAATGGTGCGGTGGAGGTTCCAGTCGCTGAAGATGTTACACCAGGCTCCGCCCGGGCAATATCCACGTCCTCTCTTGTGCGGATAGTTCATTTCCCAAAGATGGAGCTCGGCGACGGCCGAGATCATCGTGACCGCTCGAAGATTTTCGATGTCATCGTAACCACCAGTGATTCCGAAATACGTTGTCGGCAGATCGGCGACCTTCGTGACCTGGGTCTCGTCTTCGTCATCCATTCTCCATAGCGAGACGTGGAACTCGTATGCCGTGCGAGGCTCAAGATTCTTGATGGTCGCGATCGCCGACTCGGAATCGACCATCTCTACCCTGATCGAAGCCTGCAGCTTCTCCTTACTGCGCCGCAGGCTGACATAGTCGAAGTAAAAGAAATACTTCTCCGGACTCGTCCTCACCTCCTCATCAAAGATCCGAAACATGATTTCGAGCCGGTCGTCGAAAACGTTTTCGATGGCGTGCTGGTATTCGTAATTGACCGTCTTGGCCACCAGCGTCGGTATGGGCGTTTGATGGCTCAAGAGAGTACGAGCGTGCATGCCGGGAGCGGCTGCTGCAACGTGGCAATAAAGGAATGCGAGAATCAACAACAGGGCCGTTCGCATCAGGATCTTCTCTCTTCTTCGAAAAAAGGAATGACTTCCATGTCTTGGCCGACAGCGTGTCCGTGCTGCGGCGGAGGATGTTGCGCGTCGGGAGCCTGGAGGCTCTCCAAGTCGTCTAATAGACGGCAAGTAAAGATCGCGGTCTTCAACCCTACAGATTTCAGTGCCAAGTGCAATCGGCTACCACTTTCGGCCGGATTGACGAAACGGAAAGCGTTCACACCACATCAGCCGGCACGAGCCGCACCTCAGCGCCGCAATCGGCGCGCAACTCGTTCGCATCTTGCCGCAACTTCGGAAGCTCTCGCAACCGATTTAGTCCGTTAGGAAATAGACGGTTCGCATCGCGACCGACGCTTGTTAGAAGCTAACAAAACGTCGCCTACCCGTCGTGGGCTGGTCCGCGGTTCTGGGCGTGATCATCGGATGGAGCGCAATGGCGTATTGGTTGCCGAAGCAGCGCTAAGCTCTCGAAAATTAGTTCGCGCGCTAGGAACCGAGAAGGAGGGGCAATGGGATCTGATCTGGCTCATCTTGCACGTCGGTGCCTGCCTCTGGGCATTCCGTCGAGGCAAAGTGATCGGCAGCCGTGAGAGCTTTCATGCCGGACGGCGAAAAAGTCGTCGGCACCGATGAAGCGTTCGATACGGTCGTTCGGGGTCGCCCTGCGGGGCGGCCCCGGCGGCCATTTTTTTGCTATCAGGCGATGCCGCGGCGTTGACGATTAGTAGCGGCATTGCAATTACGGTAACGATATCGATTGAAGTGCGTTCGGATGAGATTGAGCAACCGTATTCTTGCCCAAACCAGTCCAGGAGATCGTGACCTGCCCCCACGCGTGATACCAAGTGTTGCGTTAGTTTCTTCAAGAATCAAGCTTGGTCTTTTCGCGGAGCGCAGCGTAGCGAAAAGACCAAGCTTGAACGGCCTCGGGAGCCGGGGGTCGATAGCCCAACGAGCTAT
>JAIOPP010000103.1 GCA_021413845.1 Planctomycetia bacterium
TGGCCATCTTTCCTCCATGCGTCCATTGGTATCGCGAGGGGGCGATTGTCGATCACCTTCCGCGTCATACTGTCACTTATGATTACGACGACGACGCGACCGCCGGGCGCAAAACTCCCCAATGGTTACGGACGCTCGCCCGACCGTGGCGGGGATATATCGTCGAAATTCGGTTCGACGACCTAGCAGTCCGTTGATCTAACGGTTAATCGGTTTCGAGTTAGGACGTCGTGGCACGCGAGTACGGAATTGCGAAGCATTTGATCCAGACGATGAATCGATCGTCAACGGTTGCGGTCGTGATCCTGAGCATCGTCGCGACAAGTTGCACAAGCACGGCGAGCGCGCGAAGGCCCTGGAGAGCCTTCGGCTTGCCGACTCCGCACAGTCGGCGGAGAATCCGACCGAGATTGTGCGCGGCGGCCGCAATCAAGTACCGCTTCGTCACGTCGACCAGCCCGCGCAACCAACTGCGACGCATCCCGCCCGAGTCGCAGACGTGGGCGAAGCTCCGTTCGACCCGTTCGCTCCGCAGACGGCCGAGGCGTTTGCCTTTGGCCCGCCGCATCCGTCTTCGGTTCTCGTACACGGCTCGTTGCAAGTTCGGTGATTTGTCGGTCCAGGTGCGGTCGTGCGCGTGCTTCGGCTCGGGGACGTACGTCCGCAGCCCGAGAGCATCGCACAACTCGATCGTCCCGGCCGAGTGGTAGCCCTTGTCGGCCGCCGCCTCTTCGATCTCCGTCTCGATCTCGGCCTGCTGCAAGTTCTCTTGAGCTTTCAACACGCTGTCGACCATCGTCTGCGAATCGCCGTGGTCGGCCGGACGAATCTCGGCCGCCAAAATCAAGTCGCTCTCCAGGTCGACCACATGCTCGGCCTTGTACGCCAAGTGCGTCCGACCGTCTTTCAACTGCGTGATTTTGGCGTCGGGATCGACGGGCGAGGTCCACTCGTCGTTCGAGACCTTCTTGTTCTTCCGCCCCTTGTCGAAGCGGCGAATCTCCTCGTCGGTCGGCTCGTGTTTCGCGTCGATCTTCCCTTCTTCCTTCATCAACCGCACGACGTACTGCCGCCAGTCTTCGCCCGTGTCGCGGCGGAGAATGCTCTTCATCGCCGCATTCGCCTCCAGCGTCGTACTATCGACGCCCACCGTCTTGCCCGAGAGGAGTCGCTTCTCGTCGGCGAGCTTTAAGACGAACTGAAACACCTCGTCGAACACTTCCTGCGGCAACCGCTTCCGTGTGTACGAGAGGGTCGAATGATCGGGCGTCGCCTCCTGCTGACCGTAGTTCAGGAACTCGGCTAAACTGCGACTGTCGCCGCACCGCCAGGCAATGCCTCGCTGGGAATCGATTCCCTCGAAGTAGCCCACCAGCAGCATGCGGAAGAAGGTCCCAGGTGGGATCGATTCGCGGCCCGGCTGGTCGGCCGCTTCGTAATACGGTTCGCAGCGGCCTTCGATCCAGCGGTCGAACTCCGCCTCCGCCAACAGCTCGTTCAGCTTCCGATAAAACGGATGACCGGCCGAACGGGCCAATTCCGACGTCGCCACGAATAACGTCTCCTGCCGTCGCTTCCGCCGTCCCATCGACATCGCGTCATTCTCCTCGTCGCATCACGATCTCAGGCCCGACATGAGCATAGCGCGACGGGCAAAAAATCAACAGGCTGCTAGCGGTCAAAAGAGGTAGTGCTGATCAGTGCTGCGATATCGCGGAGAACTCAGATATAGAGCGTTGCAAAAATCGAGGCATCCATTGCCTTCGCGCGTCAATTCGTAAAAGCCGTAGAGATGGTAGCCGTGGTTTTTTAGTACGGTCTCAATTTCGCCGAATGTCGTCTGCTCCGTATAGACTTGAGAGAAATGCACTTCTAGATAAATGCAATCAATATCCGCGGATTCGAGCATCGGACGCGCGCCTGCGAGTGCGAGTTTTTCGGCACCTTGAATATCAAGCTTCAATAAGTGAACTCTCGCGATATTGT
>JAIOPP010000104.1 GCA_021413845.1 Planctomycetia bacterium
CGACCCGCTTGTAAAGGATGTTCCACAGGCCGGATTTGAGTGCTTGATCGACTCGCGGATGGTTCGGATAAGCGGTCGCGAGGACCGCAACGGTTTCCGGGCTTCGCTGCTTCATTTGCCGATAGAGTTCGATCCCATCCATGCCCGGCATCATGAGATCGAGCACGGCCAAGTCGTAATGGGCGGACTGCATGCGCTCAAGCGCTTCAAAGCCGTCGTTCGCCGTGTCGACTTGATAACCCAAGTCGGCAAAGATGTCCGAGAGGTTACGGCAAGCGTCCGCTTCATCGTCGACGATCAAAAGAGAAGGTAAACGGTTCACGAAAGGTTCCTGCTGGAACTTTCAGGCGCGGTCAATCGCACCGTAAAGGTACTTCCCTGAGCGGGAACGCTCATGACGTGAAGCGAGCCGTGATGCTTTTCGACGATCGCCTTGGCCATCGCGAGTCCGAGACCGAGACCTCGCGCCTTGGTCGAGTAGAGGGGTTCCATCACTCGGCTCAGTTGTTCGGCGGGAATGCCGATGCCGGTATCGCGGAAAGCGATTTCGATTCCTGCTTCATCGGCGACGGCGCGGATAGCAAGGCTGCCTCCTTGAGGCATCGCGTCGCGAGCGTTGCGAATCAGGTTCGCGAACACGATCCGAATCTGCGCCGGATCGCCGAGGGCGGGGGGAAGCGTCGGGGGTAAGTCGATTTGAATCCGAATCTTCTCCGGAATGTGTTCGATCTTCAAAACTTCACTGACGCACTTCTCGATCGAGAAGGGGTTCAGTTCCGGATGCGGCATTTTTGCGAAGTTCGACAATGCGGTGATCGCATCGTTCGCCACGGTCACGTGCTGATCGATGCGCCGCAAGTGCTCGCCGATCTTCTCGGGCGAGGCGCTGCGGGCATTCAATAAGTAGTACGCCGAAGTCTTGATCACGTTCAAGGGGTTACGAAGTTCATGCGCGATTCCACCGGAAATCTGACCGATCGCCGCCAAGCGTTCATCTCGTCGGCGGCGCTCCAAATGTTCCGCTTGGTAAGCGTCTTCGATCTTAGCCAAGTCCAGGTCGATCAGTCTGTCGAGCGATTGAACCGTCGCGACGAGATCTTCTCGGCTGCCGTGCCAAGTCCGACCTAACGCACCGATGAGACCGGACCGCAATCGAGACATAGCGACGTTCGTGAAGACTTGGTCGAGGCCGATCTCGACATGCCGTCGACCGACGCGCCAGCGGCGAAGTACATAGGCTCCGTCGTACGGGCCCGACAAGAGTTCGCGCACCCATTGGGTGAGCGACTGCTTGAGCCGCGCGATTTGTGCGTCGCCGCCCGTGATGACGCTGCGCGCACCGGAATGACGTTCGATCTCGGAATAAAAGTCCTCGATCAGAGCCGGAAGAAACGGGTCCAGACTTAACGCCACGGCCTGCACTCGGCGAGCATCCTCGATGCTCCACCCGACATAAGCTTGCAGCTCGCAATAACGCTCGTAAAGCTTTTCGACGTCCATCGTTCGGTGCCTTGTCGAAGGATTCTCTAACCCCTCTCTATGCGATGGAGCCGCTTATTGCAACGACGCCCCGCCATTCTCGCGTTTTCTGAAGCCGATCGTAATGAGTCAAAAGCTGAGGAAAGCAACGAGACGACTACGTTTCCGTCGCATCTCAAGTGATTTAACAAGGCGCGACGTTGAACACCGAGCATGCGGGCACTAGCTTAATGAATATCGGATTCCCGATGCCGGAGGGTTGCCGGCATCTAGTTACGAATTGATCGCAGCAGATGAATCGAAACATACTCGCCGTCGAAGACGACGCAGACGCGCTCGCTAACGTGCGGGACATTCTCGAATTGGACGGGTTCCAAGTCTGCGGCGCCTCCACGCTGCGCGAGGCCGCTGAGGGGCGCCAGTGGTCGGACTTCGCGGTCATACTTTTAGATCGACGTCTGCCCGACGGTTTGGCCGAAGATGTATTGCCGACGATTCGCGAGCAAGCCCCTGGCGCCGCGATCATCATCATTACGGGCAACGCCGATCTCGCCGGCACGATCGTCGCTCTGCGGGCCGGCGCAACCGACTACTTGTTGAAGCCCGTCAATCCGGACCTCCTTCGCGCTGCGGTATCGGTAAGGTGCAAAAGGCACATGCCGATCTTAGCCGTCTGCATGAGGAAGTGCGCAACTACGCGGCACCGATCGAGCTCGATTGCGAGAATTGGAATCTCGGCACGCTTTGGCGACAAGCCTGGAGAAACGTCACGGCGGGAGCGATGCAAGGCAAACCGCCCGAGCTGGTCGAGCAGATCGCCGGCGTGGATTTGACTTGTGATTGCGACGGCTTTCGTCTGGATCAAGTCTTCCGGAACTTGTTCGAGAATGCCGTCGCGGCTTGTCCTGCGATAGCTCGGATCGAGGTCGTCTGCTCCGACGACGAGTTTGACGGTCGACCGGCGATTCGCATCGACGTACGCGACAACGGCAAGGGGCTGACACCGGCCGAAGCGGAGCGCGTCTTCGCTCCGTTCTACACGACAAAGCCGAAAGGAACCGGTCTAGGATTGGCGATCGTCGCGCGGATCATCGAAGCGCACGGCGGCACGATCGCGGCGCATAGCAGAAATAACAACGGTGCGGAGTTCTCGCTCATCTTGCCGCGTCGCCGAGCGCGGAGCGAATTCGCCTCGGCCGAAACGATAGACCGGACGTCTGAACCCGAAAAGCAACTCTCGACTCACTCACGCTAGAACATCATGGCTCATGCGTCCGATCTCCTCGTCGTCGACGACGAGGCCGAATTTCGCGAAGTCCTAGTTCAACGTCTACGGCGTCGCGGATTCAATGTTTACGAAGCGTCCGAAGGCGCAGCGGCGTTGGCCGAAACCGAACGTCGTCAATTCGCCGCCGCAGTCATCGACCTGATGATGCCGACGATGCCGGGCCTTGAGTTGCTCGAGAAACTGAAAGCGGCCGATCCCGAGTGCGAAGTGATCATGCTCACCGGTTCGGCCACCGTCGAGACCGCGGTCAAGGCGATGAAGCTCGGCGCTTACGACTACTTGACGAAGCCCTGCTCGATGGCGGAATTCGATGCCTTGGTCGACAAGGCGGTTGAACGCAGAAAACTAACGCAGGAGAACGGTCGCCTCAAAGAGGTGCTGCAGCGGAAGCAGCCGCAATCGGAAATGGTCGGCGACTCATCGGCTCTGAAGGAGGTCTGGCGCTTGATCGATCGAGCCGGGCCGACCGACAAGGCGATCCTCATTCAAGGCGAAAGCGGCACGGGTAAGGAACTCGTCGCCCGAGCGCTGCATCGAAGAAGCTTGCGTGCCGAGCAACCGCTGGTGGCGATCAACTGCGCGGC
>JAIOPP010000105.1 GCA_021413845.1 Planctomycetia bacterium
ACTTCATTCCGAAGCCGACGCGCAAAGGCCTGCAGATTCGTGAGATGGATCAGGCTCAGCGTAAGGCGGCGCTCGCCCTGTTGCGGGCCTCGCTCAGCCAGACCGGTTACGACAAAGCCGCGAAGATCATGGAGCTCGAGCTGCTGCTGGCCGAACTTGAGAAGACCCGCGTCGGTGGTCCGCTGCGCGATGCCGAGCGGTATTACTTCACCGTGTTCGACAAGCCGACGGCCGCCGGTCGTTGGGGGCTCAGCATCGAAGGGCATCACCTGTCGTTGAGCTTCGTGGTCGACGCCGGCCGTGTGGTGAGTTCGACGCCGACCGTGTACGCCACGAACCCGGCGATCGTGAAGGCGAGCGCCGTGCCGCAGATCAAAGTCGGCACGCGCGTGCTGGCCCTCGAAGAGACGCTGGCGTTCGACCTGTTGCGCTCGCTCACCGCCGAGCAGCGGAAGGGAGCGATCATCGCCGAGAAGGCTCCGGCCGAAATTCGCGCCGCCGGCGAACCACAGCCGCCGCAAGACGCGGCCGTCGGTTTGGACGCCGCCCAGTTGACCGCGGAGCAAGCTAAGACGTTGCGCCAGTTGCTCGCCGTCTATGCCGGGAACCTGCCGGAAGACGTGGCCGAGGCGCGGTTGTCGGCGATTGATCGGGCCGGCTTTGAGAAGATCAAGTTCGCCTGGGCCGGCGCCGATACCGAAGGAATCGGCCACTACTATCGCGTGCAGGGCCCGACCTTCTTGATCGAGTTCGTCAACGTCCAGCCCGACGCGGCAGGCAACCCGGCGAATCACATCCACTCGATCTGGCGTGACATGGCCGGCGACTTCGCAATCGCCGTCAAGAAGTAGACTAACCCGGTTCAACAACGGCCGCCCACGCCGTGATGCGGATGAAGCAAATGTCTCGACGCGACACGATTCTAACTTCCGTTGTTGCTGTTGGAATGTCATCGGAGCAGATGGAGTGCAGACTATAGCCCAGCAGCCGAAGGAAGATGCGAGTATCCCCGCTCAGGATAAGCCGAAAACGATAGGTGTTCTTCTCTTCCCTCGCTTTGAGACCCTAGAAGTCTTCGGGCCGGTCGAGATGTGGGGCAGCATGCCGGACTATGCAATCGCGATGGTTTCCGAGCACGGTGGATCCTCGTCTCCGCTCAAGGCGTAGAGCCCATCACGAGGCACTCGTTCGAGAATGCTACTCCGTTCGAGATTCTGATGGTTCCCGGCGGTGCGGGAACTCGCGTCGAAGTCGATAACGCCGTACTACTCGACTTTCTCCGCAAGCAAGATGAGAAGACGGAGTGGACGGCATCGGTGTGCACGGGCGCGGCCCTACTCGCTCGACCGGACTGCTCGATGGCCGTAGGGCGACGACGAATAAGCGAGCCTACGCCTGGGCGACAAGCCAATCGAAAGCCGTGCGCGTTGGGTCGTCGACGAAAAATACATCACCTCTTCGGGCGTCTCCGCCGGCATGGACATGGCGCGGGGTCTCGTCGAGTCCATCTACGGCAGATCTGCCGCCGAACGGAAAGCACTGGAAGCGGAGTACGTTTGGAACAGTGATCCCGGCAATGATCTTTTCGCTGAGCCTGAGTCCTTCGACGGGAGTCGAAAGAACCCATAGGCTGGATAGGTACGCATCATCCAAGTTGATTATCGAAATGCGCACTAGCGATCGCTTCAAAATCCATACGGCGTTGCGCCACCTGTCGCTTCGTCAATACGCGTTTTTCTCGAAAGAAAATGAGAGTCGACGAAAGAGATTGAAATAGTCCAAGTGCGGTATGGAATCACATCGTCCTTCGAGAAAAAGCGTGGTTTTTCCCGTGTTTCAGAACGAAAATTCGGGAACTAAAGGTCGCGAGTTTCGATTTTTTCGCAAGCTCTTTCTGACCAACGGCTTAACCGTCATCGTCGAAGCGACGCCATATCTCTGATACGCCTTTCACGACGCGCGACGGCGAACGAGCGACCTGGAATTGCGGCACGATCTTGTTCCGACGTGTCCGCGTGTGGATAGATTGCAGTGTCGGTATCGCGTTCACGATCGCTTACGCCGTTCGCCCTGGCTGGAAACATTCCACCGGATCGTCGGAAGGATCGTTGAGAACTATTTGAGACCCACCGGGACCTGTCACAGCATCTTCGGTCCGGAAGGTAACTCCAGTTGCTCGTAGCGTCGCGAATTCAGCAGCAAGGTCGATCACCTCCAAGATTGCACTCTTGCGATGTCATTTCCAAGCTCGCCCCGATTGTTGGGACCGAACACTTCGGTAGTTTGCGGCAGGCGCTGAGTAGTGTCGACTTGTTCATCGAGCGACACCTCGGCGTCGTCACGGTCGAGCTCATGGCAAGATTATGTCAACTGCGACGCAAGCGAGCCACGCTAAGCCCATGGGGCCGAAAGATTCGCGGTGAACCGAGCCTGTCCGAGCGACGGCTGCGATTGGGATCGCCAAGTGCTCATGACCACCATGGGGCGCTCCAGCGCATGACTGCTCCCAGAACTCCGCACAGCGTCGTCCCCCAAGCGATGTCAGCCAGTGTCATACGGAGCGTCCACTTTTCGAGGATCGCGAGATTCGTCAGGTCGTAGACGCCATACAGAACCAGTCCGAAAAGTGCCGCGCGACCGACTGCGCTCGGCCAAGTCGCATCGCTCGCCGGAGACGCGAAGATCACTAGGCCCGTCGGGATCAAAAGGTACACGACCAGCGCGGCCCCCCAGCGCGGTGCCAAGCCCCCGGCCTGTCTTCTCGCCAAGTCGCCGAGTTCGCGCGCGTAAAAGTCTTTCATGATCAGTCCGAGCCAGACCAGATCGAGCAGCAGACAAATCGGCACCACGATCACCAGCAACTTCCAAGTCATGATCGTCGTCTCCCGAGCTTGAAAAACGAATCGTAAGAATCGTCAACGATGCTGGCCGGCAGCCGCCGACTTCGTCCGGCGCGGTCGCTTGCCGATTAAGACCCGAGCCAGCGTTTCAAGCTGCCGCATCGTGTCGCAATACGCCGCGTAGTTCAGCCGTGTTCGCAAACTCTCGTTCAGAGCGCGTCCGCCGACGACGAGCGCCGTGCGCCGTCGTTCGCAAGCCTTCGCCAACAAGTCGATATCCGCCACGAATTCATGCTCGTCGGCGACGCTCGAAACGCAGAGACAGAGCACCTCGGGCCGAATCCGCTCGACGGCGCTCGTCAACGACGCCGTCGGAATGTGGTGGCCGAGCGATACCGCATGAAACCCCGCGGTGAGTAAAACCGTTTCGGCCATCGCGGGCGGCAACAAATAGTGGTCACCGTTCAGCGTAGCGCAAAGCGCCGTTCGCGACGACGACGAAGCCGGCAGTAATCGACGCAACTCATACAAGATCCGGATCACGATCTCGCAACCACGCCGCTCCTGGTAGACCTCGGCCTCGCGGCACGACCAGCGCTCACCGATCTCTCGGAACGCACCGGCGATCACTTCATCGCAGATCACGGCAGGCGAGTGATCGGCGACGAAGAGATCGAGGACGATCTGAAGTGCGCGGCGTTCGTCGCCGGCCAACAGGGCCTTCGTGAACTCCGGCCGCAAGCGATGTAGTCCGGCCGCCGAGCGCTCGCGCAATGCCGGCAAACCCAAGACATCCGGTGCGGCGAGCGGTCGTTTCTGCTCCCGTGCGAACTGGAGTAAATCGGACGCAGCAAGTTTGCGATGGCCCCCGGCCGTCCGCACGACCGGAATCAAACCGTCGTCGCACCACCGTTTCAGCGACGATTCGCTGACGCCGAAAGCCCGCGCAGCACGTGAGGGGGAGATCAAATCCATACGCAGATCTGTGAATGTTATGAACGATTTAAAAGCGACGGCCGGACCATATTTCGACAATATACATTGATTTCGCTCGAAAACCCATTATCTTTCATGAACGTTTTGAACGTTTTTAAGAACCAAGTCGCCTCTAGCTTCAATCACAGGCTCGTCGTGAGAATCGCCGTCATCGGGTCGGGAATCGCCGGCCTCACCGCCGCTCACCGCCTCCATGCGGCTCACGACGTGACGGTCCTCGAAGCGGCCGGCCGACCCGGCGGGCATGCTCAGACCGTCGATATCGAGACCCCCGAAGGAGAGCGTCTTGCGCTCGACACGGCGTTTATGGTCTACAATGATCGGACCTATCCTCACTTCGTGCGACTCTTAGCCGAGCTCAACGTCACATCGCGGCCGACCTCGATGAGCTTCAGTGTCAGCGATCCGCACTCGGGTATCGAATACAACGGCGGCTCACTCGGCGGTCTCTTCGCTCAACCGCGAAATCTGTTCCGTCTCGACTTCCTCAAGATGCTGCGCGACATCGCTCGATTCAACCGTGAAGGGCGCACTTATTCGGCCGATTCGATCGGCGCCGTTACTTTGGGTGACTTTCTGGCCGCACGTCGATATGGCCGACAGTTCATCGACCACTACCTCCTGCCGATGGGAGCGGCCATTTGGTCGTGCCCGACGGGGACGTTCGCCGAGTTCTCAATGGAGTTCGTCGTAGCCTTCTTCCGCAACCACGGCCTACTCGACTTGGTCGATCGGCCTACCTGGCGCGTCATCACCGGCGGGTCGCGGACGTATGTCGAGGCAATGGTTCGCGGCTTTCGCGATCGGCTCCGGTTGAACACGCCGGTCGTGTCGGTTCGTCGCAACGCTCTTGACGTCGAGGTTCGGACGGCACACGGCTCCATCGCAAGCTTCGATCATATAGTCTTCGCCTGCCACAGTGATCAAGCTCTTCGCATCCTCGGTTCGGACGCGACAGTGACCGAGCGCGAACTCCTTTCGGCGTTCCCCTATCAGCGCAATTCCGCGGTGCTGCACACCGACGAGAACCTACTTCCCCGCGCACGTCGAGCCCGCGCTTGCTGGAACGTCGGTCTGACCGGCGATCCGAAAGCGCCGGCGGTGACGACCTACGATCTCAACCTCCTGCAAGGGATTCGCTCGGAGCGAACCTACTGCGTCACGCTCAATGCCGACCGACGCATCGACCCAAGATGCGTGCTCGGCACTTTCGAGTATCACCATCCGAATTTCACGGTCGGGAGCCGAGCTGCGCAGGAACGGCACGCCGAATTGATCGATGTGAATCGAACGTCTTTTTGCGGGGCCTATTGGCGCAACGGCTTTCACGAAGACGGAGTCGTCAGCGCCGAGCGTGTGGTTGCGGCCCTCATCCGCTCGCACAACTCCCCGGCCCGGTCAACTCCGCGCATTCCGACGATGGCGTCGACGGAGTTCGCACCATGACGTTCCGGAGTTGTCTTTACGAAGGCGTGGTTCGCCATCGGCACCGTACCGCACAGTCGCATTCGTTTCGCAATCGGCTTTTCATGGTTTACCTCGATCTCGCCGAAGTCGCGCAAGTATTTCGCGACCGCTGGTTCTGGTCCGCGGACGGTCCGAACATCGCTTGGTTTCGTCGAGCCGATCACCTAGGCCCATCCGATCGGCCGCTTGATGAATCCGTGCGTGATTTGGTTGCGGAACGTTTAGATCGTCGCCCATCGGGACCGATTCGGTTGCTCACGCACTTACGCTACTTCGGATTCGTCATGAATCCGATCAGCATCTACTACTGCTACGACGCCGAAGAGCGGCTCGATGCGGTGGTCGCCGACGTGACGAGCACGCCGTGGAACGAACGGCACTGCTATGTGCTCGACGCCCGCCGCACGACGACCGACGCGATCGAGGCTCATGCGAGAAAGGAAATGCACGTCTCGCCGTTTCTGGAAATGAACTACGACTATCGGTTTCGATTTGCCGAGCCTGGAGACAACCTGACGTTCACTGTGGCGAACCTGCGGCACGGTTATACGGATATCGACTTCGACGCGAGCTTGGATCTGCGACGCCGCCCTCTCGACGGCCGCCAAGCGGCGTACGTTTTGCTTCGCTATCCGGCGATGACGGCCCAAGTGTTTTTCAACATATACGCACAAGCTCTCCGCCTGTGGTGGAAACGTGTTCCGTTCGTGCCGCACCCATTTCGCAACGATGTGACACGGAGCGATGACGATCGAAGCGACTACCGTCTCGGCGACAGCGCAACAACGACTCCCGAAGCGAGGTCTGATCTTCCCGTATGATTGAAATCGCTCCGAAACATCGAAACTCTCCTGCTCCGGCGGCTTGGCTCGATCGCTTGGCACGGCGTCTTCTCCTCGACCGAATGAAGAACTTCGATCGGGGTGAGCTTGTTCTACAAGAAGACGGTACGACGACGGGGTGTGGCCGCCGCGACGGTTTGCACGCGACGCTGCGGGTTCACCAGCCACGATTCTTTCGCAGCGCCGTATTCGGCGGAACGCTCGGAATCGCGGAGTCGTATCTACGTGGCGACTGGGATTGCGACGACTTGACCTCGCTGTTTCGCATCAGCTTACGCAACTTCGAAGCGTCGGAACGACTCGATGGTGCGTCGACTCGACTTGCGCGACTCGCGCACCGAATCGTTCATTGGTTGCGCGACAACTCGCCGACGGGGAGTCGGCGAAACATCGCCGCGCACTACGACCTTGGAAACGATTTCTACCGCCTCTGGCTCGATGACACTTTGGCATATTCCGGCGCGGTCTTTACGACGCCCGACGCGGATCTTGCCGCCGCTTCGCAAGAGAAGTTCGATCGAGTATGTCGCAAACTCGACCTTGCTCCGGAAGATCACCTGCTCGAGATCGGCAGCGGCTGGGGAGGTTTCGCGCTGCATGCCGCCGAGAACTACGGCTGTCGAATCACGACGACGACCATCTCCGAGCAGCAGTTCGCCACGGCCCGCGAGCGGTTCGAGCGGTCGACGGTCGGTGATCGGATCGAGCTTCTTCTGCGCGACTACCGTGAACTCAACGGGCGATTCGACAAGCTGGCCTCGATCGAGATGATCGAGGCCGTCGGCTATCACCGCTTCGACGACTATTTTCGTCGCTGCAGCGAGTTGCTCCGGCCCGACGGCACGTTCGTCATTCAGGCGATCGTGATGCCCGAGCGGGGCTATGCTCGGTATCTCAAGTCGGTCGACTTCATCCAGCGTCATGTGTTTCCCGGCGGCTGTTTGCCGACGGTCACCGCGATGTTGGCATCGATCGGACGGACCGGGGATCTGCGTTTCGTGCATGGCGAAGACTTCGCGCCGCATTACGCCGAGACGCTGCGCCGCTGGCGACGATCGTTTCAGGCCAAGCTCGACGAAGTGCGGCGACTCGGTTACCCGGAAGAATTCATTCGCTTGTGGAACTACTATCTGTGCTACTGCGAGGCGTCGTTCGAAGAACGCTACGTCGGCGTCGTCCAGTTGCAATTCGACAAGCCGGAGTGCCGTCGTGATCCGGCGCGATTGAGTACCCGGGCGGCTCGTAGTTCGGCTGATTCCGAGCTATCGCCGGTGCGAGCTTCGAGTCGCTCCGGCGATGAAGCGGCGGTCGGAGAATGAACCTGCTGCAGTTAGGTATCGAGGCCGTCGAGCGAGGCTGGATACCGGACGTCGTCACACGCGCGGCCGTGCGGCGGCTCTGTCGCCGGCGCTTGCATGACGAGATGCTTGCGGTGCGCGATCCGGCCTCTTCGCGCCGAGCAAAGTTTGTCGAGTCGCTGCGAACAGGCCCGATCGCACCGTCGGCGGAGAAGGCCAACGAACAGCACTACACCTTGCCGCCGGAGTTCTTTTCCGAAGTGCTTGGGCCGCATCGGAAATACAGTTGTTGCTATTATTCGCGCGCCGATGCGCCGTTGGCCGAGGCCGAAGAAGAGGCCTTGGCCATTACCGCCGAGCGGGCCGAGTTGGCCGACGGTCAAGAGATTCTCGAGCTCGGTTGCGGGTGGGGGTCATTAACGCTTTGGGCCGCCGCGCGGCTTCCGCATAGTCGGATCACGGCCGTTTCGAATTCCCCCGATCAACGCCGCTTCATCGAACGGCTCGCCGCCGAGCGAGGCTTGCGCAACGTGACGATCGTCACGGCCGACATGAACGATTTCGCCGCCGACCGACGATTCGATCGAGTCGTCTCGGTCGAGATGTTCGAGCACATGCGTAACTACGATCTCCTATTGGAGCGGATCGCCGGTTGGATGCAGCCGACGGGCAAGCTATTCGTACATCTGTTTTGCCATCGCGAGCTTGCGTATCCTTTCGCGGACGAACACGACGACGATTGGATGGGGCGACACTTTTTCGGCGGTGGGATGATGCCGGCCGCCGCAACGCTCACGATGTTCGATCGGCACCTGCGAGTGATGCGGCAACATAGCTGGAGCGGGATGCACTATCAACGTACGGCCGAAGCGTGGCTGACGAACCTCGACATGCGACGCGAGACAGTCGAGCGAATCCTGTCGCAAGTCTACGGCCGCAGCGAAGCGGCCCGTCGGCTTCGACGCTGGCGCGTCTTTTTTTTGGCCGTCGCCGAACTGTTCGGCTACGCCGGCGGCGACGAGTGGTTCGTGTCGCATTACTTGCTGGAACACGCCGGCTGAATAATGCCGACGTCTACAGCCTAGGGAGAGTGCTTTGACGCCACTCGTCACGACCTTACTCACGAACCTCGCAATCACAACTGCAACGATGCTGCTCTTGTGGATCGTCGGCTCGCTACGGCGCGACGTCGGGCTGGTCGACGTCTTCTGGGGGCTAGGCTTCGTCGTTGCCGTTTGGATTGCAGCGGTGATGAACTCGCCGCCGACTTGGCGCGTCGTCTTGGCCGCGATTCTGACGACCGTCTGGGGCGTGCGACTCGCTTGGCATTTGTTGCGGCGCAACTGGGGACGAGACGAGGATCGCCGCTACCATGAGATGCGTAAACGATGGGGTAGCCGGTTCGTTTGGATCAGCCTCGCGACGGTGTTCATTTTGCAAGCGGTCTTGCTGTGGTTCATCTCTTGGCCGTTGCAGGCAATGGCCGTGGCGAACTCCCCGGCTCCGTTCGGCTTGCTCGACGCCCTGGGCGTCGCGCTGTGGCTCGTCGGCCTAGCTTTTGAAGTTATCGGCGATTATCAATTGGCGACGTTCCGCGCCGACCCGCTCAACGTCCAAAGGGTGCTTGATCAAGGATTGTGGCGCTACACGCGACACCCCAACTATTTCGGCGACTTCTGCGTCTGGTGGGGGCTGTTCTGCCTGGCCGGCGCCGGCGGGGCTGCCTGGACGATCGCCTCGCCGATCGTAATGTCGTGGCTGCTGCTAAAGGTTTCCGGCGTCGCGTTGCTTGAGTCGACGATCCGTGAACGACGACCCGAATACGTCGCTTACCAATCTCGCACGAACGCTTTCTTTCCCGGGCCGCCCCAGCCCGACTAAACGGCTCTACGGCAAGTCGTTCACAAACTCGCGAATAAATGATTCGCTCTTAAGTGTTATTCAGAGCCATTGCCGCATTTTTGGTCGGCGTGAATAACGCACTTCGAATCTTCGACGTAGCGCAGGTTATCGTCGCGAAATTGCCGACATCGGCCTGCGGAGCGGAGTGCTCACGCATCTCGATCACATCAACTTGCGTGAAACATACGTCGACCCGACTGGGATCGCGCAGTTGAAAGCGGCGTTGCCGCGGACCGATGTTTTCAAGTAGCGATAAGAACGACCGTAGGCGTCGGGCACCAAGAGATCACGTCGTCCCCAAGCCCGTCGGCGTACCAGTGCTGGAGCCGAAGGCATCGGCACGCTGAATGCGAAACTCGGACGGCGTCATGCCGGTGGCGGATCGGAAGGCGCGTGCGAAGGCGCTGTGGTCGAAGAAGCCGCAGGAGTGGGCGATTTCAGCCACCGATCGATCCGAGTCGCGAAGCATGCGCGACGCCGCCGCGATTCGCGACTTGGTGATGAATTGGCTCGGCGTCAGATCGAAGAGGCGTTTGACGAGGCGAGCCAAGCGTTGAGGCGAGAGCTTCGAGCGACGCGCGAGCGACGCCGGAGTCACGTCGCCGGAGAGACTCTGCTCGAACTCCTCCAGCGCGCCGGCGAAGTCCTTCGGAATCTCGCACGGGTCGAGCGGTGCTCGAACGTCGCGTGAGAAGCCGATGAGGCCGACGATGTCGCCGCCGGCACCGGCGATCGGCAGCTTCGTGGTGAGGCACCAGACCGGATCGTTCGGTCGCTGCCAATGCAGTTCGAGATGATCGATCAGCGGGCGGCCGGTGCGCAAGACCTTCTCGTCTTGCTCCGTGGGAATCCGGCCGAAGTCGCCGGGACAGATATCGCGCGGGCATTTGCCGATCACTTGCGACTTGTTCTTAAGGCCGTGTCGCGCGACCAGCGATTCGTTGACCGCGACATATCGCCCCGCGGCATCTTTCACGAAGAACGCAGCGTCGGGCGAACGGTCGAACAGCTTTTCCAATAGCGCGACGTCGACCTGCGAAACGGGCGAGTGCATGGGCGTTTTCCGCAGAGGCTATGCGCGAATTCACGGTTCGATGCGATTTCCGGCCAAGACGGGTTACGCGGCCCGAGCGAAAATCGGGATAGGGAGATCTATGATACTCTCTCCGGGAAATCACCGTCACCCGACTCCTCACGCGCACGTGCAAAGTGATAAACATGAAGTCGCACCTTTTCGGTCGGTGGAATCTGTGTCTCGCGCTGACGCTGGTTGTCGTCGCCCGTCCGAGCGTCGCCGCGGAGAAGAACGAACGACCGCCCGACCTGACGCAAGATCGCTCGGTCGATCGGAAGCTGACGTACAATCTCGGAGCAACGGGATTGCGCGGCTGGATCTACACCAAGCCGGCGACCTATTTCGACGGCCTGCAAGGTCGAACCACCGCGGCGAGTCGGCAGATCCTCGTGACGCATGTCGGTCCCGCGACGCCGGCCGACGGCGTGCTGCAGGTCGAAGATGTGATCGTCGGCGTCGGCGGCCGGCCGTTTGACGACGATGCGCGAAAGAGCTTCGCCGTGGCGATTCAAGCGGCGGAACAAGAATCCGGCGGCGGCGTTCTCCGGGTTACTCGGTGGCGCGCGGGGAAAACGGAAGAGGTCGAACTCCGCCTCCGCGTCTTAGGGACCTATGCGGCGACGGCCCCATACGACTGCGCGAAATCGAAGAAGATCTACGACGACGCATGCAAGGCGTTGGAGCTGGAGCCGCTTCCCGCCAACTGGCACGGCGCGATCAACGGGCTCGCGCTGCTGGCGACGGGCAACGACGACTATCATCCGCGTTTGCAAAAGCTGGCCTTGGAACTGGCCGACGGGACTCGCAAGCAGCGCCGCGCGTTCGGCACCTGGGAGATCGGTTACAGAAACATCTTTCTCTGCGAATACTACTTGGCGACGAAAGACGAACAGGTCTTGCCCGCGATTCGTGATTTCACCGTGTCGCTCGCCAAAGGGCAGAGCATGTACGGCACCTTCGGGCACGGCTTCGCCGCTCGGACGCCGGAAGGCGATTTGCACGGCTCGGTCCCGCCATACGGCCCGGTGAATCAAGCCGGACTGACGGCGAATCTGGCCATTCTGCTCGGGAAGAAATGCGGCGTGCGCGACGACGAAATCGATCCGGCCATCGAGCGGGCGGCTAATTTCTTCGGCTACTTCGTCGATAAGGGAACCATCCCTTACGGAGAGCATGAGCCGTGGCCGTATCACGACAACAACGGCAAGAGCGCGATGAGCGCCGTGCTGTTCGGAGGGCAAGCCGACAAAGTCGAAGAAGCTCGCTTCTTCGCGAAAATGTGCGTGGCGGCGTATCGAAGTCGTGAATGCGGCCACACCGGCCAGGGCCTTAGCTATCTTTGGGGCGCGCTCGGTGCCGACATCGGCGGACCTGATGCGACTGCGGCCTTCTTCAAGGAAGCGTCGTGGCATTTCGATCTCGTACGCCGGAGCGACGGCTCGTTTACCTACGACGGCGACGAACAATTCGGGCCGGGCCGCACCGACGACGACACGTACTTCGGCAAGAGCGGTTACTACGGCATGAGCCCGAACGCAACTTATGTGCTGACGTACTCGCTCCCCTTAAAGAAGATCACGCTCACCGGCAAAGACGCGAACCCGGCGTGTCGGCTCGGCAAGCAAGAGGTTACTGCGGCGAACGTTTCCGGCCGGTTCGATACGGATCGTAAGACGAAGACCGCTCGGGAGCTCATGACCGCCTTCGGCGATTGGTCGCCGGTCGTGCGAGGCTGGGCGGCGGAAGAACTTGCGGCCCGTCCAGAAGCTCGGAACTTGATCCCCGAGTTGATCGTGATGGCGGAAGGGCCGGATCGGCATTTGCAGCAAGGAGCCTGCGAAACGCTTGGCTTATTGAAAGCCAAAGAAGCGCTTCCGGTGTTGATCCGGCTGCTCTCGCACGAAGACCGCTGGTTGCGGTTCAAGGCGGCGCAGGGAATCCGCAAGTTCGGAGTCGAGGCGAAGCCGGCGATTCCCGACATTCTCAGGGCCGTTGCGAAAACGGCGGAGCCCTTGAAGCCGATTCATTGGGACGACCCCATTCAACTGACGCACGGACAATTGGCCGCCGGGCTATTTACCGGCCCTATGGCGGACGCTCTCAAGGGCTCCGATGCCGCGTTGCTATACCCCGCGATTCGCGCCGTGGCCACGAATGCCGACGGCATGGCGCGTGCCAAGCTACGCGGCTTCTTCGAGAACAAATTGTCGCTCGACGACGTTCGCGCCTTAGCTCCCGACATCTACGCGGCCGTGAAAACACCGAGCCCCGCCGACACGATGTTCGGCAACGAGATTCGCATGGGAGGCTTCAAGGCCTTGGCCAAATACAACTTTAAGGAAGGGATCGAAGTCGGCGTTTTGTTCGCGAAGACGCAAGGAGGACACGGCAGCGAAAACCGCACCGGCGAGATCATGAAAGAGATCGCCAAATTCGGTTCCGCCGCCAAGCCCGCAATTCCCGAGCTGCGGGAACTCATCGCGGACTTCAATGCCCAATGTAAGCGCGGCGAGTTTCCGAGCGGAGAACTGAACGATCGTCGCGTCGGCGCGGTGGAAGCGGCCATCCGATCGATCGAGGCTGCGACGGAGCATCCCGAGCTTCGCAGTATCGTGCCGGCGGCTGCTCCGTGAAGTCGTGAAAAGCGTAACCGAATCGAAGGCCCTGCTCGAACATTTCTAAACTGCCGACCGCAGCCACCAGGTCTAGCACCGCACTAGGACATGAATATGAAACGAATGCCGAAACTGACTTACTCACTGTTCGTATTTCTTGTCGCCGCCATTCCCGCTGCGACGCAGGCTAAGCCGTTGCGGGTCTTTATTCTGGCCGGGCAGTCCAATATGGAAGGCCATGCTAAGATCGATACCTTTGATTACATCGGAGATGATCCGGCGACGGCGCCGCTTCTGAAGCAGATGCGCGGCGCGGATGGCAAACCGAGTGTGTGTGATCATGTCTGGATCTCCTACTTCACAGGCAGCGGCGAAAACAACGGCGAAGGCTTCGGCAAGCTCACCGCAGGTTACGGCTCGCGGCAGAAACCCGATCAAGACGGCGGCAAAATCGGTCCGGAGTTCACGTTCGGCCTGACGCTCGACAAGGCGCTCGACGAGCCCGTCTTGATCATCAAGACCGCGTGGGGCGGGAAAAGCCTGCACACCGACTTCCGTCCGCCAAGCGCAGGACCGTATCAGCTCAACGACTACCAGAAGAAGCTCTATTACGGTCCTCCAGGTCACGGGATACCCAAAGACATCGATCAGTGGCTCGTCGATAAGCAGCGGGAAACCGGACACTACTACCGGCTGATGGTCGAGCACGTGAAAAAAGTGCTCGCCGACCCGAAGCGCGTGGTGCCGAATTACGACGCAACACAGGGCTACGAGTTGGCGGGTTTCGTATGGCTGCAAGGTTGGAACGACATGGTGGACGGACACACGTATCCCGCGCACGGCAAGCCCGGCCGCTTCGACGTCTACAGCGAATTGCTAGCGCACTTCATCCGCGATGTGCGGCGCGACGTGGGTGCGCCGAAGATGCCGTTCGTCATCGGCGTGATGGGGGTCGACGGCGCGAAGGCGAATCCCGATATCGTGGAGTTTCGCAAGGCAATGTCGGCCCCGGCGGCGCTGCCGGAATTTCAAGGCAACGTGGTCGCCGTGCAGACCGCGCCGTTCTGGTCGGAGGAGCTCGGCGACATCGACAAGAAGTACGGAGAGGTGCGGCAGATGCGCCACTACCTCGACTCGAAGCATAAAAACTATGCCAACGCCGAGGGCAAGATGACGGATGAGCAGAAGCGCGAACACATGAAGAAGTTCGAGGCCGAGCTGATCTCACCGGCCGAAGTCGCGCTATGGAAACGGGGAGCTTCCAATGCCGGTTACCACTACCTCGGCTGCGCGAAGACTTTCGCCCTGATGGGCCGCGCATTCGCCGAGGCCACGCGCTCGATGATGAACGACCGGCAATCGCGCTGAGGAATCATTCACTAAGCCCATTCGCAGAATAGGTTCGCTCACCATGAAGATCGCACGCATCTTTGCTCATCGTGTCGAGCTGCCGTTGGTTGAAGGCTCGTACAAATGGTCCGGCGGGAAGTCGGTATCGGTCTTCGATAGCACGATCGTCGGCGTTGAAACCGAATGTGGCTTAGTCGGCTACGGCGAGGTCTGTCCGCTCGGGCCGTTTTATCTTCCGGCCTATGCGGAAGGAGTACGTGCCGGACTTCGCGAACTCGGTCCGCATCTGCTGGGCTTCGATCCGCGCGAGCCGGCGACGCTCAACCATCGAATGGATGCTGCGCTCAAGGGCCATCCTTACGTCAAATCGGGAATCGACATCGCCTGCTGGGATATTCTCGGTAAGGCGACGCAACTGCCGGTTTGCACGCTGCTCGGCGGCCGTTTCGGCGAAAACGTCCGGCTCTATCGCGCCATCTCGCAACAAGCGCCCGACGAGATGGCTAAGAACGTGCAAATGTATCGCGAGCAAGGCTACACCCGGTTTCAGTTGAAAGTCGGTGGCGATCCGGATACCGACATCGAACGGATTCGGGCCGTGCGTGCGATGCTGAAGCCGACCGATCGACTCGTCGCCGACGCCAACACCGGCTGGACGCAGCACGAAGCGATGCGCGTCGTTCGGGCCGTACAAGACGTCGATGTCTACATCGAGCAACCCTGCCTGACGTACGAA
>JAIOPP010000106.1 GCA_021413845.1 Planctomycetia bacterium
CCGGTTCACACCGGCCGCTCGCCTCGGACGATCGGCGACGTAGAACGGCGAAGCATACGGAGCGGCTCCCGAATCGTGCGGAGGGGGTTTGGCGTGAATCAGCTCGGCAGGAAGGGGACAACTTAACACGCGACCGTGCGCCGTGGTAGCATTTTCAACTGCCGAACGACGAAGCCTAGATGAGAGGCCGCCACGCGTGTGCGGCCACCGCCGCCGATAAGGAAGCATCACGATGACGCTGCTCTACACCGACGACCGATTCCTGAAACACGAAACCGGCAAACATCCGGAACGACTCGAGCGCTTGCAAGCGATCTCGAAGAAGCTCGCCGAGGAAAAGCTCGACGCGCGCTGCACGCGCCCCCCTTGCGTTGCCGCCACGCTCGAACGGCTCGTCCGCTGCCACGACCGCGAGTACGTCGTGCGCTTGAAGGAATCGATCGGAGCCGGCAAGCTCGGTTCGATCGAGCAAGATACCGTCGTCTCGGCCGGGTCGTACGACGCCGCCGTGCTCGCCGCGGGAAGCGCGTGCGATGCCGTCGGTCGGGTGTTGCGCAAGGAAGATAAGACGGCGCTCTGCTTGGTCCGTCCGCCGGGCCATCATGCGCTCAAGGGCGCACCGATGGGCTTCTGCTTGTTCAACAACGTCGCCGTCGCGGCCCGGGCGGCGATCGCCGAGCATGCGCTCGAGCGAGTGCTTATCATCGATTGGGACGTGCGTCACGGCAACGGTACGCAAGACGAATTCTACGAAGACGGCAAGGTCGGGTTTCTTTCGATCCATCGAAGCCCGTTCTATCCCGGCACCGGCGCGGCGGACGAAACGGGCCGAGGGCCGGGCCTGGGGACGACGGTGAACGTGCCGGTTGCGTTCGGCACGCCGCGGACTAAATACTTCGACTTGTTTCGAGCCGCGCTCGACAAGATCGCCACGCGCATGAAGCCGCAACTGGTGCTCATCAGCGCCGGCTTCGATGCTCACAAAGACGACCCGATCGGCTCGCTCGAGCTCGAAACCGAGGACTTCACGGAGCTGACGAAGCTGGTGCGCAACGTCGCCGACGTCCATTGCGAAGGCCGCCTCGTGAGCCTACTCGAAGGAGGCTACGACCTTGCAGCCCTGGCCGACTCCGTCGCGGTGCATTTGCGCGGGCTCTTACAGTAGCAGGCACGTTCCACGTGCCGTCCGCCGCTTGCGTCGTTCGGAGATGGTGTCGGATGCGGTCGTTTCGAGTCGCCCGTGGCTACGGCACGTGGAACGTGCCTGCTACTTTAATGCGCGAATTCCCCCGAGCCTTCCGGCGGCGTTCGCTTGCCGTAGAAGCTGTAGAGGACGGGAATCAGGTTCGTCAGCAACAGCGTCGTGAGCATGCCGCCGACGACGACGATCGCCAACGGGCGTTGCGTCTCACTGCCGATCTTCGTCGACACGGCGGCCGGCAACAGGCCCAAGATCGCCGTCAGCGCGGTCATGCATTGCGGGCGAATCAGGGCCTCGGTGCCGAGCTTCAACGCCTCGGCCAGCGAGTGCCCGTGGGCGCGAAGCATGTTGTAGCGCGAGATGAACAACAGCGCGCTCATCGTCCCGACGCCGAGGATCGAAATGAATCCGACCCCCGCGGAGATGTTGAACGTCTCGCCGGAAAGCAAGAGCGCCCAAACGCCGCCGATGCACATCACCAGCACGTTCGTCAGCACGACGAACGCGTCGAGCAGCGAACGCAAGGCGAGATACAACAGCACGAGAATCAACATCAGCGCTAGCGAGACGACGATCGCCAACCGATGGCCGGCCTCCTGCATTTCCTGAAACTCACCGCTCCATTCGACTTCGATCGGCGCTTTATAAAGCGAAGCGGTTTTGGCCTGAGCTTCCGACACGGCGCTAGCCAAATCGCGTCCGCGAACCGAAAAACTAACGGCGATCAACCGCTTCCCCTCTTCGCGATAAATGGTCGATGCGGCCGAGCGGACCATGCTTCCTTTCACATCGGGAAGCCCCTCTTCGTTGACCGGCGAAACCAAATCGCCGAGCCGGCGACGGGGCACGAGATCGAGATACGCGGTCGGCGAGTTGAAGGCGTTGCCCGCGAGCGACGGCTGCGAGCGGCTCGAACCGATCGGCGAGATTGCGAGATCGTCGTTCCCTTGGCCGGAAGCGCTGCGCGCAATGTCTTTCACCTGATTCCGCACGACATCGACCGGAATTTGCAAAATCTCTTCGGCGCTCGAGCGGAGCCGGCGCGGCCAACGGAGCGTCAGGTCGAAACTCCGCTCCCCTTCGACGATCTTCGACAGCGACTTGCCGGCGACCGCTGTCTGTATCACGTCTTGCACATCGGCCGTGCTGACGTTCCATCGCGCGCACTTCTCGCTATCGATCGCGAATTCGAGATTCGTTTGTCCCTTAATGCTGAAGATCCCCACGTTCTCGATGCCGGGCACGGTCATCAGCCGGCGCTTCGTTTCATCGGCGAGCTGCTGTAATTCCGTCAGGTCGGAGCCGATGATCTTGATCGAGTTTTCTCCCTTCACGCCCGACAGGGTTTCGAGCACGTTATCGCGAATGGCTTGCGAGAAGCTCCAGTCGACGCCGGGAATCGCGCGCTTCAACTCGTCGTTCATCTCGGCGATGAGCTCGTTCTTCGAGCGATGTCGCGATTGGGTGCCGAGCCAGCGGCGCCAGCCCGACTCCGCTTTCACCAGCGGCCAATCTTCTTGGCTCAAGAGGGGGGCGAAAAGCTCGGCGTTGTAAAAACCGGTCGGGTCCGTGCCGTCGTCGGGTCGGCCGAGTTGGCTGAGCACCCCTTTGATCTCGGGATATTTCTGCATGATCTCGCGGGCGATCTTCGCTTTGTCGTTGACTTCCGTCAGCGAGACGTTGACGGGAAACGTGCCGCGAACGTAGATATTGCCTTCTTCCAAGGCCGGCATGAACTCACGCCCGAGATAGTTGAGACTGAAAAAAGTAACTGCGACCAAAGCCACGAACGCACCGACGACGGCATACCGGTGCCGCAACAAGAACGCGAGCTGACGAAGATAGATCGCGTTCAGCCCACGGACCAACCGATTCTCCGGCCGGGGCTTCAAGCTCTTGAAGAAAATGCGACACAACGCCGGGCTCAATGTAATCGAAAGCAACAGGGCCGAGCCCAACGCGAGGGCGTAGGTGTCGGCCATCGGGCCGAAGATTTGTCCTTCCGGGCCCTTCATCGTGAAGAGGGGCAGCAGCGCGAAGATCATGATGAGGGTCGAGAAGAACAAGATCCGCTCGATCGAGCTCGCCGCCTTCTCGATCCGCTTTTCCAACGGCAAGTGCGGATCTTGGTTCGTCGCGATGAAGCGATACACGCACTCGACCATGATGATCGAAGAGTCGGCGATGATGCCGAAGTCGACGGCGCCGAGCGAAAGTAAGTTGGCCGATTGCCCGCGCAAATACAGGACCGCGAACGAGAACAAGAGCGATAGCGGAATGTTCACGGCGACGATCAGCGCGCTGCGCAAATCGTTGAGAAACACCAAGAGAATCAGCGTCACGAGCGTGAGCCCGACGAAGACGTTTTCCTTCACGGTCTCGGTCGTGCGGTCGATCAGCTCGGTTCGGTCGTTGAAGGTGACGAGCTTCACGCCGGGCAAAAGTTTTCCTTGCCGCTCGTTGAGCTCTTTCACTTTCGCTTCGACGGCGTGCAAGGCCGGAAGCGATTGTTCTCCTTTGCGAAGCAGAGCGATCCCTTCGACGACGTCGTCGTCGGTCCCCCAGACGCGGTTGCCGTTCGCGTCGCGCAAGTACTCATCGTCGGTTCCCTTTTTCGGCATCGCCACGGCGACCCGACCGAGCCTGGTCGAGCGTCCGACGACGACGCCGGCCTCGGCGAGGTCGAGATCGGAATCGGCGCGCCCCCCTTCGACCACTTCCCCGATCCGCACCGGAATGTTGTTGTTCGAGGCCAGCACGATCCGCCGAATCTCGTTCAAGCGGCGATCTTCTTCGCTGCGCAACAGGTTGGCCGCGCGCAGCGGATCGCTCCAGTTGAGCACCGTACGCACGGGATCTTGCCCGCCGCCGATCAATCCCAGGCCGCGCACCGCTTGCACGGTTTCGCCGAGCATCAGATAGTCGCCGCCGGCGTTGGCGTTGGAATTCTTCACCGCATCTTCCAACGTCGACAGCGAGATGCCGTATTTTCGCAGCCGCTCGGGATCGGGATGCACTTCGTAGCGCTTGATCTCGCCGCCGAAGCTGACGACGCTGCCGATTCCCGGAATGCGCCGCAGTTCGCGATCGAGCACCCAATCTTGCGTCGACTTCATATCCGAGAGCGTGTAGATCGGCCGGCCGTCGGCATCGCGAGGATTCGAGAGATAGTAACGATAGATTTCGCCGATCGGCGACGCTGGGTTCAACTGCGGCACGACGTTCGGCGGAAAGTTCACCATGCTCAAGCGATTCAAGACTTCGGTCTTCGCGCGATTCGGATCGATGCCGTATTCGAACTGATTGCGCACATGCGACAAGCCGAACAGCGATTTCGAGCGCGTGGTCGTCAGCCCCGGCATGCCCGCCAGGGCGACTTCCATCGGCACGGTCACTTGCCGTTCGATCTCTTCGGCCGAAGCGCCGGGAAATTGCGCGATGACTTCGACGATCGCCGGTGCGGGGTCGGGATACGCTTCGATGTTGATATTCACCAGCGCATGCGAACCGACCACGGCGATGGCGACGGCCAGCAGAATCACGACCAGCTTATTGTGAATCGCCCAGTGAATCAGACTATGAACCATGACGACACCGAGCCTAGAAGAGAGCCCCGACGGTTTCGGAGCGAAGAGAAGCGGCTACCGGCAAGACGAAGACGAAGATCGGTCGGAATGCACGGCGATCCGGTTACGGTCCCGACGAATTCTGCTGGGCCAAGCCGGTATCGTTGCTCGGATTCGCTAAGCCGAGCTCCTTCCAAGTGCTTTCCAGAATCACGATGCCGGACGATACGACCCGTTGGCCCGGCTGCAAAACGGTGAAGCCGCGCTGGCGTTCGTCGTCGGTGAGCTGCGTCCGCAAGTGGACGAACGAGCGACCTCGATAGCTCACGGCGACCAACTTGCGCGAGAATTCGTTGCTCGCTTCTCCACCGACCACATACAGCACGCCTCCTTCGCCGGAGTCGATCACGGCGACCGCAGGAACGATGATCTCTCCTTGGCGCGGCAGCAATTCGACGAGCGCCGAAATGAATTGCCCGGCCATGTACTTGCCGTTCGGGTTGTCGACCCAACCGACGAGCTGCGCCGTGTGTTGCACCGGGTCGATGATCTTTCCGGCCAGCTCGAACGTGCCCGTCAGCGGCGCGGCTTCCGGCTCGGCGGTCAGCGCGATGCGCCATTTCCGCATCTCCGGCGGGAGCGCGATGATGCCGGGCAGGTCTTCTTCATAGACGTTGGCGACGACCATTAAGCGGCGAATGTCGCCGATCTTAAACAGATCGAGACTCGCATCGACGATCTCGCCGATGGTGATGTTCTTTTCGAGGATCACGCCTTGAAACGGAGCCCGCACTTGCAGCTCGGCCCAACCTTCGCGCAAATCCGACGCCGATTGCTGCGCCGCTCCTTCGCCGTGCAGCCGCTCGGCCTCGCGACGAATGGCGGCGACTTCCGCTTCGGAAAGCTGCCACGAACGGAGCGTGCGCTCGCCGTTCTGAACGCTGATCAGCGCTCCTTCGTAGGCCCGTTGCGCGTCGCGTAAGACATGCTCCGAGACTTCGCCGGGGCGCAAGGTCTTCAACCGATCCAGCGTCGCTTTGCTCAGGTTGAATTGCGAATACGAATCGAGCAGCTCGCTTTTCTTTTGGCCGATCTCCTTGCTCCAGATCACGGCGAGCGTTTGATCTTTCTCGACCTCGTCGCCGAATTGCAACGGCCGATCCGGCTTGCCGTCCGGTCCGCGATGCATTCCGAGCGACATGATATGGCCGTCGAACCGAGAATGGATTCGAGCCAAGCGATTGGAGTCGAGCATCAGCGAGCCGGGGAGCTTCAACGGATGCGAATTCGGCACCTTCTCGACCTTCGCGATCCGGACGCCGAGCCGGTCGACGATCTCTTCCGGCATGTACACCGTGTCGGGATGCCCGGCCAAGAGGCGAGCTTCTTCCTTCGGCGCCGAAGATGCTGCAACGGTTGCCGGTTGCGGCGCAGCTTTCGCCGCAGAACCGGCTACGATGCGACCGCGAGCGTAGTACCCAGCACCGATGCCGACCGCTAAACAGACGGCGACCAGGGCGAGCGATTTCGATTTTGCGAGCATGAATCAACCGCGTCGAGTGCCGAGGTGCGAGCAAAGAAAACGGACATGCTCTTAATACGGCAATTCTACTGCGACAGATCGACGCGAACGCCTCCGGCTAATAACGATTACCGACTTGTAACTAGCGCCAAGTCAAAATAACCGTTTAGTAAGCGGAAACCAACATGCTCGATAGCATTCTCTCAACCAAGCCTGCGACCGACTACGGAAACTGCTCCTGTTGCAGCAATCCGGAGATGATCGCGGCCGAGGTCCAACGTGCTTCTTCCGCTTCGATATAGCCGAGATCGGCCTCGATGAGCGTCCGTTGCGATTGCAGCAACCGAAGGAAATCGGTCTGCCCCTGTTCGAACAGGCTCCGGTTCACACGAAACACTTCTTGGGCTTTCGGCAGGATCCGTTCGCGATAAATTCGTGCTCGTTCGACGGCGGGGATATACGTGCCGAGGGCGTCGGCCGTTTGTTGCGAGAGTTCGTTCTCGGTCCGTTGCAGAGCGGCTACGGCGCGAACGGTGTCGGCACGCGCGGAACGGATGCCCCCCTGGTTGCGGTTCCAAAGCGGAATCGTCGTCGTGAATTGCGCGTAGCCTTGTTGGTGGTTCGGTCCTTCGACCGCGTATTGATAGCCACCTTGGATGTTGAAGTCGGGATACGGCTCGGCCATCGCGCGGCGCAAGGCCCATTGCGTCCGTTGGATTTCCACGGCGGCGATCGCGGCGACGGCGTTGCGGTCGACGACGCCGAGCCGAACCGCTTCGAGCTCGTACTCCGGAAGCGGTGTCGTTAGGTCGAACTGGAGCCGGCCGATTTCCATCTCCGCGACGCCGATCACCGCGGCCAGCCGCTTGCGCGAGGCATCCAGCACGGAGACCGCGTTCTGATGCGCGAGCTCCGCACGATCGTATTCGATTTCCAAAAGCGTGGCGTCGGCGCGATTCGTTTCACCGGCCGCGAGCAACTTCTGGCCGACGTCGCGCGATCGCGAAGATACTCCTAACAGCTGCTCGAGCACTTCGACGCGTCGCTGCGCCGTGGCCGTCGTGTAGTATTGCCGACGCACGTTCGTCAGCACTTCGAAGCGGGTCCGCGTAAAGTCGAGCTGCGCCTGTTCGACGGCCCGTTGCGCCGTGGCTCGGCTCAACCGCAACTTGCCGGCGGTGATGAATTCCTGCGAGAACACGGCGTTGTATTGGCTGATGCTTCCAGCCCATTGCGGCGAGCTGGAGAAGAACCCGGGATTCGGCAGCATGCCGACCTGCACGGCATTTCCTTGCGCGACTCCGACCTTGGCCGACGATTCGCGCAGCGCCGGGTTGCCGGTCATCGCCATGAACTCGACTTCCTGCAACGTCGTGCCGGGCTGGGCGTCGAGGGGTGGAGTCGCCACGTTTTCGATCGGCAGCGCACCCGGCGGGCTCGCAGTGTAGGGATCTTTCGGAGCAATTACTTTCGGAACGGCCACCTTCGGCACCGGCGGCGCGAGCGAATCCGACGGCGTCGGCGGCATCGGCTTCCCGACCGGAGGTTGCGCCGTTGCCGTGGGATTCGCCGCGGCCGGTGGTGTGCTTCTCGGGACCTGCTGTTGCTGCAACGCCACGACCCGCAACGAGGATGCCGCTTCATAGTCCGCGATTTGCTGACCGGAGACCGAAGTCGAAATCGTCGTCGCGGAAGCGG